>JAJRSS010000019.1 GCA_024278615.1 Alphaproteobacteria bacterium | reverse complement strand
TTAATAAACCTGCAAGGCCAGTTCAGCTTTCCGCCTTGCCCGAAGATTATCTTTTTTTGCAGCCTGCTGGACGCCGGGATTTTCTGGTGTCATAAAGGGCGCCATGCATCTCGGGACGATCCTATATACGTGGCTCAAGGGCGAACTGGTCGGCGTTGACGAATACGGCAACCGCTACTACCAGGGACGTGGCATGCGGCATGGGCGGAAACGCCGCTGGGTCATGTACAAGGGCAAGTCGGAACCTACCAAGGTGCCGCCGGAATGGTACGCTTGGCTGCACCACACCTCCGACCAGCCGCTCAGCGAAACCGCGGCCCAGGTTATGCCCTGGCAAAAGGAACACCTGCCCAACCTGACCGGGACATCGGGGGCTTACCGGCCCCGGGGGCACGATGCGGCAGGAGGGAAGCGTTCCCACGCAACGGGAGACTACCAAGCGTGGAAACCCCATTGATTCCCGTTTCTTCGATTGAAACGGAAACTCCATGAACCGCGACACCAGGGAAATCATCGTCGGCGCTTTCGTCATCGTCGGGCTGGCGGGGTTGTTGGGTGCTTCCTACAAGGTGAGGGAAATGACCGTACAGGCGGCGGCCAACGACTATCTGGTGTCCGCTACCTTCAATCGCGTCGATGGGTTGTTCGTCGGCGACGAAGTGCGATTGGGCGGCATCAAGTTGGGGACCGTGGAAAGGCAGGCCCTGGACGCCAACTACCGGGCGGTCGTGGTCATGCGCCTTGATAGGGGTATCAATCTGCCCACGGACACTTCGGCGGCCATTCATACGGATGGACTCTTTGGCTCCAAGTACGTGGTTCTGGATCCGGGCGGCGAGGAAGAGTACCTGCAAGACGGTGATCAGATCACCTTTACCCAGGACGCGGTCATCGTCGGCGAACTGCTTGACTTGATCATCAGCCAGGGCCGGGCCCGGCAAGACAAGAAGGCCCAGGCGGGCAAAGCCGGGAAATAGAGGAATAACCATGTCACGAAATGCAGTTGAAACCATTCTTGGCGCCGTTGTTTTGCTGGTCGCCGGGATGTTCGTGTATTTCGCCTATAACACGGCCGAGATTCGGACAGTGCGGGGCTACACCGTAGAGGCCGCGTTCTACAAGATCGGCGGCTTGAGCAAGGGCAGCGACGTGCGCGTCAGCGGCATCAAGGTGGGCTCGGTGATCGAAAACCGCCTGGACCCGGAAACCTTTGATGCCCGGGTTATGATGTCCATCGCCTCCGACGTTAAATTGCCCACCGATACGGTGGCTTCCATCGCCAGCGGCGGCCTGCTGGGCGGTAAATATGTGCGCCTGGAACCGGGAACGGCGACCAGCTTCATCGAGGACGGGGGCGCCATCACCAAGACCAAGGACTTCCGCTCCCTGGAGGATCAGGTGGGTGAAATCATATTCTTGGCGACCGGCGGCGGGGAAGAGGCGCAGCCGCAGTAATCGGCCATGAACGGGTTTATCCGCCGTCGGAAGAATCTTCGCCTTCGGCAGGGCTCGTCGCCGCTGCTTGTTTCGTTGCTTGTTCTGCTCGCTTGGCCTTTGGCGCCGCTTCCCGCCGCCGCCAAATCCTATGAAATAGCCGTATTGCAGGGATTGGACAAGGTGACGGCCAGGGTCTCCACCATTGAGGCGCCGGTGGGCAAGATCGTACGTTTCGGCACCCTGGAAATTATCGTCCGTACCTGCGACAAACGCCCGCCCGAGGAAACACCCGAAAGCGCCGCCTTCCTGGATGTGTGGGAAATCCGGCCTGGCGAGCCGGCGTTCAGCCTTTTCCGCGGCTGGATGTTCGCCTCCAGCCCGGCCCTTTCGGCCATGGAACACCCGGTGTACGACGTCTGGATGCTGGACTGTGTCTCCGCTTTCGCCTCCAACACTTCCGAGCCGCCGGAAACCCAATAGGATCAGGTTTCGTCCGTCCGCCGCCCACCCAGCATTTCTTCCAGCGCCCGGTCCAGTTCCGGCGGGTCAATGGGAAAGACCGCTTTGACCTGCAAGGCGTCATCCAACAGGCTTAGGTACTCCCGGGCCGGTATTTCGAAGGCCCCGAATCGGCGCAAGTGGTCGGTGACGAACTGGGCGTCCAGCAGGACAAACCCGCCCAACCTCAATCGCGCCACCAGATGCACCAGGACAACCTTGGAAGCGTCGGTGACGTGGGAGAACATGCTTTCACCGCAAAACACCCCGGCCAGGGCGACGCCGTAAAGCCCTCCCGCCAGGCGGCCTTCGTACCAGCATTCGACACTGTGGGCGAACCCCAGCTTATGGAGTTCCGTATAGGCGCGGATGATTTCATCGTTGATCCACGTATCCTGGCGGTTCTTGCCGACGGTGGCGCAGGTGCGAATTACGGTTTCGAAATCCCGGTCACAGGTTACCTCGAAAACCCTGCTCCGGACCTTTTTTTTCAAGCTGCGGGAAACGTGGAACTCATCCAGGGGCAGGATACCCCTGATCTGGGGGTCAACCCAGAATACCGCCGGATCGTCCCGGCTTTCCGCCATGGGGAAAATGCCGGCGGCATAAGCCCGGAGTAACAACTCGGGCGTCAATTGGTGATCTGGGACGCGGGGCCTACTCATCGTCGACCTGCTTCTCCAGCCAGTTGACGTCGTAATCGCCGTTGACGAAATCCGTGTCGGTGACTAGGCGCTGATGCAGGGGGATGGTGGTCTCAATGCCGTCGATGACGTATTCATCCAGGGCCCGGCGCAGCCGCATCAGACATTCGTTGCGGTTGGTGCCATGGACAATGAGCTTGGAAATCATGCTGTCGTAATGGGGGGGGACCGTATACCCGGAATAAAGGGCTGAATCGAC
>JAJRSS010000202.1 GCA_024278615.1 Alphaproteobacteria bacterium | reverse complement strand
TGTGGTTCGGCCCGGCGGTGATCTTCCTGTTCGGCCTGTGGGCGCTGGTGTCTTTCTACCGCCGCCGCCCCGCCGAAGCTCATGGCGGGTCCTCCACCGCGCCGCCGTCGCGTGCATTAAGCGAAGATGAACAGCGGCGTTTCGACACTCTGATGAAGGACCAATCCTAAATGGCGGCTCTGTGGGCGGTTATCGGCATTCTCACTCTGGGCGGCGTGGCCTTCATCCTGCTGCCCCTGGCACGGCGCAACCGGACCGTAACCCCGCGCGCCGACTTTGATCTCCGGGTCTACAAGGATCAGTTGGTGGAAGTGGAGCGGGACCTCGACCGGGGCCTGCTGACGGCGGACCAGGCGGATGCGGCGCGCACGGAAATCAAGCGCCGCATGCTGGCCGCCACCGAAAAGGCTGGTGTCGGGGACCAGCCGCGGGGCGCGGCCGGGACCAGCCCGGTGTTGATGGTGGTATTGGCCATCGCCATGCCAGCGGTTGCGTTCACCCTCTATTTTATCCTGGGCAGCCCCGGCGTACCCGATCAACCCCTGGCTTCCCGTCAAACGGAAATTCGGGCGCAAGCCCAGGCCCTGGCGAAGCAGAACATGGACATGGAGACCATGATCGCCCGTCTGGCGGCCAAGATGGAAGAGGAACCGGACAACGTCGAGGGTTGGCAGCTTCTGGCCCGCTCCTACCGCAATATGGAACAGTATCTGGACGCCGCGGCGGCCTACAACCGGGCGCTTCGATTGACCAATCGCGATCCGGACATCCTGGCGCCTTATGGGGAAATCCTGACCCTCATGGGCGAAGGCATGGTGTCGGAGGCGGCCCAGGCGGTGTTCGAGGAAGTGATCAGCCGGGGCGGCAATGATCCCCGGGCGCGATTCTACCTGGGCGTCGCCCGCGCCCAGCAGGGTGATACCCAGGCCGCCTTGGACCATTGGGTGAAGCTGGCGAACACCTCGCCGGCGGACGCCCCGTGGCTGCCGGAACTGCGCCAGCGCATTCAGGCGGCGGCGGATGAATTGGGCGTGGATCAGCCGGCCATCGCCACCCTGCCGCCGATGCAACCTCGCACCCAGCCTCCGGCTGCCGCCCCCCCTGCTGTCGCCCCCCCTGCTGTCGCCCCTGGGCCCAGCCAGGCCGATATACAAGCGGCGGGGCAGATGTCGGCCGAGGACCAGGACGCCATGATTCGTTCCATGGTGCAGCGGCTGGCCGAACGGCTTGAGGAAAATCCCGGCGACCGGAAAGGCTGGGTTCGCCTGGAACGGGCCTACCGGGTGCTCGGCGAAATAGCAAAGGCGGACGAGGCGAAAGCGCGCATCGAGGCGCTGCAATAAAACAATAAGATAAAGACGGGGTGGACAACAGGTTCCCCTCCCGCCCCGAGTTTCCCATTCCGAGAAAAAACTTATCCGGCGGTGCGGTGGCGTTTCGATAGAAGCTTTGCTGGCTGCAGAGAGGGGGGCAATGAAAAATCGGTACTGGGGGAACTATTCGGGCAAAGAGATAAAGCCGTAGTCAAGGGCTATCAAATAATGTTGCGCTGATTGTGCGATTTTCTTTTTGACGACCCGCTTTCTCAAACTCTTGAACACGGCGATGATCCCGAACACGATTGCAATTACAATAATTATGACAATTTTATCCTTGTGGGGCAGATAATCAGGAAAATAGGATTCGAAGGGCCTTTCGAGCCAGGTAAGGAAAGTAAAAAAAGCGACAACATAGGCTGGGAAGATCACGAACCGAGAAACGATTTCCCATACATAAAACGTAGGTGCGAAGTCGTAAAAATCAGAAGAATAAATTTTATCAATGCTGTATGAAACAGTAATTTTTCCGCTTTGAAATTTGTTCTTAAACTCCGCAAACGGAATCAGCTTTTTTTCGACAGGCGGTTTGGCAGCCCTGAACTCCTTGCCGCAATGCGGGCATCGAGCAAGGGCGGAATAGGTCTCTTTCCCGCAATTCGTACACCGGATGATTTCCAGTTGTTGTACCATCTCGTATTCATCCTACCCCGGGGCTTGTGTCTTTCGCCACCAGGCGCGAAGCAGGTTGGAACGAAAGCGCACGGTGTTCCGGTCCCTGGAAAGATATCCCTCTTCCTCCAAAAGCCGCAGGATCACCGGAAAGGGGCGTTCCAGGCCGTAGGTCTTGGGCTCGACGCGGGCGAGCGGCAGGCCGTCCTCGGCCCGGCACAACTGGGCCAGGCAGTAATGCACCAGTCCCGTCTCCCGGGGCCGGAACGTGACTTCCAGCCGTTTCAGGTAGTAGCCGAAATGGAACCGGTAATCGGGGCCGGTCGCCAGTTGGGCGAAGGCCGCGTTCAGGGTTTCATCGGCCAGGCGCGCCGGATCGCCGCCGCAGGTTTGCCGCAACTGGCCGTACAGCATCTGCACGTGCTGGGGCAGGGGGTCGCCCAGCAGGTCCAGGAGGGCCATGCGGTGTTTTTCGTTCAGGGCGAAGCCATCCTCCATCCCCAGGCGCGACAGGAACGCATCCGCCGTCGTCCGCGTCCAGCCGTCGACGGCGAAGGCGGCCACCCGGCTGTCGACGCGGGTCAGCCCCATGTGACGCAATACGTTTTCAAGGGCGCTGGAACCGCCGAACAGGAAAGATACCCAGCCACTCAAGGCGGGATCGTCCTGCATGGCCTGAATCCACTGGCCCAGGCGCTCCGCCTCCCGGTTGCCGCCGGGTCCCTGCAGGGCGCGGGCCAGCATGTAGGGAAATTCGTCCAGGATGATCAGCAGCCGGTGGGCGGCCCGGGGCGTGCGGCGAAGCGCCGCATGGAGCTTCTCGGCGGCGTCGAGCCAATGGTCCGATAACGCCCGGGCGATGGCGCCGTCGGCTCCGGCGCGCCCTTCTTCCCGCACCGCCTGGCGCACCGGCTCCCGAAAAGGTATGGACGCGGCCCATGGGCCGAAGCCCGGCAGGGACGCCAGCCCCGCCAGTACCGCGCCGACGCAATCCGCCGTGCCGGCGCAATCCTCCAGGTCCGCGTAGACCACGTCCCAGCGGCCGCGGGGATCCAGGGCCAGGGTTCGCATCAGGCTGGTCTTGCCCGTTCCCGGCGGCGCCAGCATCAATACGTGCTCGCCCCGGTCCAGGCTGCGCCACAGGTTGCCGATCTCGTCGCCGCGCCCGAACAGGTCGTCGCCGGTGACCGGCCCGGCGGTGACATTTTTCATGCTTTTGGCCTCATGCCGCCAATCCAACAGGCCGATCCAATAGGCAAGTCTATCAGATTGCCGGGACCCGCGCTCCAATAGCGCACCGCCGCCCCTTCTCACCGGCTCACCGGGCTCTCCGCTGCCGCCGATGCGCCGCGCCTACCCAAACGGGTCTTTTCTTTTCGGTCCCATGCGGGGATAACTGCGCCCGACGGGGGAATGGTCAGGGAGGTATAAATATGGCCGGTTTCAAAACCATCGATGACCTGGACGTGGCGGGAAAACGGGTGCTGGTGCGCGCCTACCTCAACCTGCCGATGAAGGACGGCGCCATTACCGACACCACCCGCATCGACCGTACCCTGCCCACCCTCGATCAACTGGTGGACAAGGGCGCCCGGGTGGTCGTGGCGTCCCACTTCGGCCGGCCGAAAGGACAGGTGGTGGCGGAACTCAGCCTCAAGCCGGTGGCCGAAGCCCTGGCCCAGGCCCTGAACCGGCCCGTGGCCTTCGCCGCCGATTGCGTCGGCGCCCCGGCGCAGGAGGCCGTGGCGGCGCTGGGGGACGGCGGCGTGGTCCTTCTGGAAAACCTGCGTTTCCACGGCGGCGAGGAAGCCAACGATCCGGCCTTCGCCGGCCAATTGGCGGAACTGGGCGACCTTTACGTGAATGACGCCTTTTCCTGCGCCCACCGGGCCCACGCCTCCACCGAGGCCATCGCCCGCCTGCTGCCCGCCGCCGCCGGGCGGCTGATGCAGTCGGAACTGGCGGCCCTGGAGGGCGCCCTGGAAAACCCCCAGCACCCGGTGGCGGCCCTGGTCGGCGGGGCCAAGATTTCAACCAAGATGGCGGTGCTGGGCCACCTGTTGTCGAAGGTGGACCAACTGATCATCGGCGGCGGCATGGCCAATACCTTTCTCCACGCCCGCGGGGTGGACGTGGGCAAGTCCCTTTGCTAACACGGCATGGCCGATGCCGCCCGCGAGATCATGGCGGCGGCGGAAAAGGCCGGCTGTGAAATCGTCCTGCCCGTGGACGCGGTGGTGGCCGGCGAATTCAAGGAAGGAGCGGCGGCACGGACGGTGGCGCTCGACGCTGTGCCCGCCGGCGCCATGATCCTGGATGTGGGGCCCCGGTCCGTCGCCGGCCTCAACCGGCGGCTGGCCGGGTGCAAGACCCTGGTCTGGAACGGCCCCCTGGGGGCGTTCGAAATTTCCCCCTTCGACGCCGGCACCAATGCGGTGGCCCGAGAAGCCGCCCGGCTCACCGCCGCCGGAAGCCTGCTCAGCGTCGCCGGCGGCGGCGATACGGTGGCCGCTTTGGCCCGGGCCGGGGCGGGGGACGGGTTCACCTATGTCTCGACGGCCGGCGGCGCCTTCCTGGAATGGCTGGAAGGCAAGGACCTGCCCGGCGTAGCCGTTCTTCGAACCTAATGGCGTAGCCGTTCTTCGAACATAGTGGCGTAGCCGTGCCCGGAAACGCCCGGAAGGCCCGGTTAGGTCTTGTCTGGGGGCGGGCGCCGGGCCACACTTTACCCATGAACCAGGACAACCGGCCGGGAAAATCCGGTCCGCCGCTGGAAATGGTGCCCGACGGCGACACCCGGGAACGGCGGGTGTGCGCCGATTGCGGCTACATCGAATACGACAACCCCAAGGTGGTGGTCGGCGCCGTCTGCACCTGGGAGGACCGGGTGCTGTTGTGCCGCCGGGCCATCCAGCCCCGCCTGGGCTTTTGGACCGTGCCCGCCGGGTTCATGGAACTGGGCGAGACCATGGCCGCCGGCGCCGCCCGGGAAACCTACGAGGAAGCCCTGGCCCGGGTGGACATGGGGCCCCTGCTGGGGGTCTATGAAATTCCCCACATCAGCCAGATTCATGTTTTCTACCGGGCCCGGCTGCGGTCGCCCGATTTCGCCCCGGGGCCGGAAAGCGCCGAGGTGGCGCTCTTTGACTGGGACGGCATTCCCTGGGACGACATGGCCTTCCCCTCCATCACCTGGGCGCTGAAGAAATTCCGCGACCAGCCCGAGGAATCCGCCCCCCACCTGGACTGCCACCGGCCCTAAGGGCGTCATCGGGCGGGCATACAGAATCCTTTAACTTTTTCCCCCTAACCTGCGGCCCATGGCGGACACATCGCAGATTTCGGGCCAGCTTTCGGCCCAGATTCAGGGAAAAATTTCCGGCCGCGCTCCCGGAAAGGCCCTGGTTCCCACCGAAAACCGGCCCGAGGGCTACCAGAAGGCGGACGAGGTCAAGACCGACGCCCGGTCCTACCAGAAGACCCTCCAGAGCCGGGATTCCGCCGAAATCCGCAAGGGCCTCTTGCGGCTTAACCAGCTTCTGGGTAAAGATCAGCCCCTTGACCAGGACGTGCCCCGGGGCTTTTACCTGAACATCAAGGTCTGATGACCGGGTCCTGAGCCGGGCTCCTTCGCCGTCCCCAAAACAAAATTCAAAGGGCAGGCTTCCCCCGCCGGGTGGCCATGACGCGTTTCATGGGCCGTTTCGCCGCCTTCGCCGGTTTGTTCTTCGGTATATTCCTGGGCCTTCAGGGGGGCCTGCTGGTGATTCCGCCGCACGGCGCCCTGGCGGCGGAATTGCGGGTGGACGTGACCGGGCTGCGTTCGGCGGAAGGGCAGGTCCATTTCGCCCTTTACGATTCCGCCGAAGCCTTCCCCGACAGCGACGGCATGCTGCGGGAAAAGGTGGTGGCCATCACCGGCGGCAAGGTACGGGCGGTGTTCAGCCAGTTGCCGCTGGGCACCTACGCCATCGCCGTCTTCCATGATGAAAACCGCAACCGGGAATTCGATCAGGGCTGGTTCGGCATTCCCCTGGAAGGCTTCGCCTTTTCCAACGACGCCAAGGTGGCCTTCGGCCCGCCCGAATTTTCCGCCGCCGCCGTTCCCGTGGATGGCGAGGAAAAAAACATCACCATCCGCATGACCTATTGGTAGGTTCCACCGTTAACCCGGAATTCTCGCCAACAATTTTCAAGGGGCTGTCCTGGATATTCAGCGTTATCTAGGACAGCCCCTAACTTTTTGAGTTTGGGCGCGATCTGATGATAGCGATGCTTTCCCGTTTCATTGGTTTGTTCCAGCCGGTTCAGCGTCGACTTTCCCACCAGCGGGGCAGGCGTTCCGGGATCTTTAACTTTAATATCCGGAGACGCCGGTAATTTCAGGGCCGGGTCAAAACGCAAGGTTTCGTGATCGACAATGCCCTCATACCCCAAAGCCATTCCACAAACCCGTTGCGCGAGCAAGGTCGGTAAAGCGTGGGTCACACGGCTTTGATCCCGGTTGTCAAAAAAGCAGCCCGCCATGCGTTCAAAGAACTTCACTTGTTGAGCCCGTTCGCGCAACGGCAACAGACCGGCGTCCGAGGTGATCTCGCCGCCATCGAAAGCGGCAAAGACGACCCTTTTTCCGTAATCTCCAAAGCGCAGCACGTTCCCCGTCAATACATTGAAATTACGCTGTAATTATAGAATGTCCAATTGTTGTTTCCGAGAAAAAAGATAAGCATTCGGGGCCTGTTTTTGCTAGCCTGACGGTGTCTTGAAAACGCCCCTCCGAGGATCGCATGCCTGTCAGCAAGAACCGTCGAAAGAACAAGAAAGAACCACCCGCCACCCTTAAAAGGAAGGTCGCCCCGGCCCCATCTTCAGAGCCCTTGCCTCCTTTACCAGACCGCCGCGCCATGGAGCGCATGATGGCAACGTTCGCCAGTGGGGCGGTTGGCGGCGGCCTGTTCGATGACGGGGATGATGACGACGCCCTGCGCCGCGCCCAGAACATCATGTATGACGCCTGGGAAACGGCAAACAAACGGGCGCGGATCTCCCTAGCCAGACAGGCGCTGAAGATTTCCGACCTCTGTGCCGATGCCTATGTCTTGTTGGCCGAGGAGGCGGCAAAAACCATCGTCGATGCCAGGGACTATTACGAACGGGGCGTGGTCGCCGGAGAAAAGGCGCTCGGTCCGGAGGTCTTCGAACACGACGTTGGTCACTTCTGGGGCCTTTTGGAAACCCGTCCCTACATGCGGGCCAGGGCCGGACTGGCCGATTGCTTGTGGGAACTGGGCGAGCGCGAGGCGGCGGTCGCCCATCTGTGGGACATGATGCGGCTTAATCCCAATGACAACCAGGGCCTGCGCCATATCCTCACGGCTAAACTGTTCGCTCTGGATGATCTTCAAGGCGTCGGAAAGATACTGGCCGATTACCAGGAAGATATCTTCGCCGAATGGTCCTACAGCAAGACGCTGATGGTGTTCAAACAAGAAGGGCCGTCCGCCCCCGCCGCAAAAGCCCTGAAAGCCGCTATCAAAAACAATCCGCACGTTCCGGGCTTGTTGCTCGGGGCCAAACGCATGCCCAAAACCACGCCTCCGCATTACAGTATCGGCTCAAAAGACGAAGCCGTCCTCTACGTTCTCGAAAATGGAGAAAACTGGTCGGCCACCAAGGGGGCCCTGCAATGGCTCGCCGAAACCACTTGAAAACAACCTAGCCCGGATATTTCATGAAGTATTTTAGCGGCTGTCATTTTTCCGCGCCGGGTTGCTTTCGACAGTCCAGGGTCGTTTTACCTGCCACCTGCGATGGCATGGTTCGGTGGCGGCGGGCGTTTTTTGGCATTTTCGGGA
>JAJRSS010000018.1 GCA_024278615.1 Alphaproteobacteria bacterium | reverse complement strand
TTAAGGGCTTTTAGCAATATCTGTGCGCCAGTCAGTTGATTGTTCGCCATGGGACCTCTATTCCCGTCAACAAAAACGCGCCGGCCGCTGACATGCGGCGGCGTCCACCATTGTAGCAAACCCAAGTAATCCAGGGTGTTCCCAGGGTTTTCGCAGCGCACAACGTAATCCGTCATGTTTGTCCGGTCAACAGGAACCGGCGAACAAATGAAAAGATTTTTGGCTTGAATCTTTCTGAATATTGCGCAGGAACTTCATAGGCTTGGGAAACCTGCCCTTTGAGCCAGGTCAGTTGCCGTTTGCCATAGTTACGGGTCAACTGCTTGGCCTTGGCGACCGCTTCTTCCAGGGTCATGCGGCCTTCCAGGCAGGCCCGCAGTGGGGCAACACCAAGGGCCTTCATGGCCGGCAGCCGGGGGTTCAGGTCCAGGGCGGCCAGGGTCTTCACTTCCTCCAGGGCGCCCGCCGCCATCATGGCGTCGAACCGGGATTCGGCGGCGGCGTACAGGTCCTCCCGGGACGGCAGGAGGACGATGGTGGCCATGCGGGCGTCGACGGGCGGACCCTGCGGGGCCGCTTGGCGCTGCCATTGGGACAGGGGGCGGCCGGTCGCCCGGTGCACTTCCATGGCCCGGGTCAGCCGCTGCCTGTCGCCGGTGGATATAGTCGCCGCCGAAGCGGCATCCACTTCCGCCAGGCGGGCGTGAAAGGCTTCGCCGCCCAACGCATCGAACAGCGCCAGGATTTCCTCCCGTACCCGGACCGGCACCCGGGGGATGGGCGCCAACCCGTCGGTCAGCGCCTTCAGGTACAACCCCGTGCCGCCCACCACCACCGGCAATCGTCCTTGCCGGTAACAGGTCTCGATTTCCGCCTTGGCCATATCAAGCCAGCGCCCGGCCGAACAGGCTTCACCGGCCGGCAGCACCCCGAACAACCGGTGGGGAACCCGGGCCTCGTCCGCCGCCGACGGCCGGGCGGTGAGGAAGCGCAGTTCCCGGTACACCTGCATGCTGTCCCCGTTGATGACGGCGCCATCGAATTCCTCGGCCACATCCATGGCCAGGGCCGACTTTCCCGACGCGGTGGGTCCGGCGACGATGAGCAACGGTGGTGATTTCCGCATCCCGCCCATCCTGGAAAAGGTGCTAATCCAGCACCAGGGAGAGGAGCCCGTCGGCCAGCTTGGGGTCGAACCAGGTGGACTTGGGGGGCATGAGGCCACCCGAGTCCACCACCGCTATCAGGTCGGCCAACGCGGTCGGATGGAGAACGAAGGCGACCGCCATGGAACCGTCGTCCACCCGGCGGACCAGCCCCTCCAGCCCCTGGTTGGCGCCGATAAACTCAAGGCGCTCGTCGGTGCGTGGATCGCCCACCCCCAGGATCGGTCCCAGGACTCGGCTGCTGAGCAGGTTCACGTCCAGGCGCGGCGCCGGATCGTCTTCCACCGCCGGCAGGTCCTTCGGGGAAAGGCGATACCACCGCCCGGCCAAGTACATGCCGAACTCGTGGCCTCGCGCCGGCCGGGGGGGTTCGGGGTCCGGATCGACGGTGAAACCGTTGCCCAGCGCCTCCAGGAATCCCTTCGCCGAAAGCCCGTTCAGGTCCCGCACGGCTCGATTGTAATCGAGAATCCGCACCTCATCGTCGGGAAAGCTGACCGCCAGGAAGGAAGTGTAGGGCTCATCGCCCCGGTGGTTTGGGTTGGCCTTGCGCCGTGACGCCGCGACGCGCGACGCCGCCGCCGCCCGGTGATGGCCATCGGCGATGTACAGGGCCTCCATGGCGTCGAACCCGCGGCTCAACCGGTCCAGGGAGTCGGTATCGTTGACCACCCAGATGTCATGAACGACCCCGTTGTCGCCGGTGACCGATTGGTCGGGAGTCCGGGCCTGGACGCGGCCGGTCACCGCCGCCACTCCGGCGTCGGACCGGTGGACCAGGAACACCGGACCGGTGTGGGCGTTGACCGCCTCGATCTGACGAACCCGGTCGTCCTCCTTTTCCGGGCGGGTGAGTTCGTGCCGTCGGATGCGGCCCCGGTCATAAGCGGCGACAGAGGCGGCGCCGGCGATACCGGTCTGCGTCCGCCCACCGGCGCTCAACCGGTATACATAGAAAGCGGGCGCTGAATCGCGCACCAGCACGCTGGAGGCGATCATCCTGTTCATTGTCTCGGCGGCCTTGGCGTAGACGGCCGGCGCATAAGGGTCCGTGCCCGGGGGAAAATCGGCCTCGGGCCGGGATACGTGGATGAAGCTTTCGGGATGTTCGCCAGCCCGGGCCCGCGTTTCCTCGGCGTTCAAAACGTCATAGGGCGGGGCAGCGACCTCGGCGGCATGATCATCCGCCGGCCGCAACGCCGCGAAGGGCTTGAGCAGGGGCCGGCCGTTCTCCTTCGGGATCGATGTCACTTGAGGGTTCCTTTGATGGGTCCTGGGGCGAATGGCGTTCCGGGCGCGCCTGATTTTGGCAACCGGCCACAGAGATACCCGGTCGGGGCCGGTTGGGCAACGGCGACCGTAGGCGTAGCAGCCAATCAGACGAGTTTCCGCAAAGCACCTAAAGACACCCAGCCTTCATCACCGGGTCTTTTGACCAGCCAGTATTTCCACCCGTCCAGGCTCGGCCTCGTTCCCGCTTTCGTTCGTGCGGTTCCTCCAGCAGCCGCAGAAGGGCTATTGTACTTCTTTCCATCCACTACCCAGGACGCATCCTCTATCACCCCAAAGTGCTGTTGTCCTCTGTACTCCATCCGTAACTGGGTCTCTGCGGGAAGAGTTACCCCTTTGCCCGTCCACGCACCGTTCGCCAACGTTCCAGCAGACGATGGGCGCTCTTGGGCGGGTTCATCCGACTCTCCGAGTCCGAGAAGCCGTCTTAGTACGGTGTTCGGCGTCTCAGAAAAGTTCCGGCGCTCGGCTTCGATACGCCTATGGATATCAAAGTCAATTTCTATGCTGCGCATGCTCGCCATGACATCCTCCATTTGTTTGTCATAGGAACAATATATATAAGCCAACATGGCATTTCAAGCTAAAATATATATTTCAGCAGTTTTTTCAGTAAATACTTGTTTGGAACTTGCTGCCACCTTCGGGCGCGTCCGGCGCCGTTTCGTCATTTCGTATTCCTCCGTTATCTGGTGGAACACACTTTACACTCTGTCCGATTTTCCAAGACCACCTCAGGGGGAATTGACCCATGAGCAAACCCGTTACCGGCGGCTGCATGTGCGGCGCCGTCCGCTACGAACTGTCCGCTGACCCATTCTTCAGTGGTAATTGCTACTGTCGAAGTTGCCAGAAGGCCGGCGGTGGCACCATGGCTTCGGTCATGGGCGTACCCAAAGCGGCGCTGAAAATCACCGGCGAGATCAGATATTTCGACGTCACGGCTGATTCAGGCAATACAGCCAGCCGGGGGTTTTGCCCTACTTGCGGCTCCCGCGTGGTATCAAGGAATTCCGGTCACCCGGAAATGGTGGCCCTTACCGCCGGTAGCCTGGATGACCCCGGCATATTCAAACCAGACGCGGATATCTTCGTGGATAAGGCACCGTCTTGGGTTCATATGGATCCTGACCTGCCCAAGTTCCCGGGAATGCCGGAAATGCCTAATACATAGGAGCCCTCGCTGATTTACTCCGCCGCCACTTGGGGCAGTTCGGAAAGCGCCTGACCGAGCGCCGCCTCGTCATGGGCTTTATCCTCCAGCTTACCGGCGAAATAATCCGTATAGGCCTGCATATCGAAATTGCCGTGACCGGACAGGTTGAAAAGGATCGTCCGTGCCGTTCCTTCCTCCTTGCAGGCCAGCGCCTCCTTGATCGCCGATCGAACGGCGTGGGTGGCTTCCGGCGCCGGAACGATGCCTTCGGCGCGGGCGAACTGCACGCCGGCGTCAAAGCATTCGAGTTGGTGATAGACCTCGGCCTCGATCAGACCCAGTTCCTTGAGGTGACTGACCAGGGGTGACATGCCATGGTAGCGCAGACCGCCCGCATGAATGCCCGCCGGGACGAAGGTGGAGCCCAAGGTGTGCATCTTGACCAGGGGCGTCAGGTGCGCGGTGTCGCCAAAATCATAGGCGTAGGAACCCCGGGTCAGGGTCGGGCAGGCGGCGGGCTCCACGGCGATAACCCTTGGGCCGCGGCCGCCACGCAGTTTTTCGCCGATGAACGGAAAAGCTAGGCCGGCGAAGTTGCTGCCGCCACCGGCGCAACCGATGAGAACGTCCGGATAGTCGTCGGCCATTTCCATTTGGGCGATGGCTTCCTGGCCAATCACCGTCTGATGGAGGAGCACGTGGTTGAGCACGCTGCCCAGTGAGTATTTGGTGTCGTCGTTGCCGGCCGCCACCTCCACTGCTTCCGAAATGGCGATGCCAAGGCTACCGGGGCTGTCCGGGTCCTTTTCCAGGATGGCGCGGCCCGATTGGGTTTCCTTGCTGGGGCTGGCGACGCAGCGGGCGCCATAGGTCTCCATCAACGCCCGCCGATAGGGTTTCTGATCGAAACTGATGCGCACCATGTAGACGTCCACCTGCAGTCCGAACAGCCCGCCGGCGAAGGCCAGGCTGGACCCCCACTGTCCGGCGCCGGTTTCAGTGGAAAGCCGCTTGGTGCCTTCTTCCTTGTTGTAGAACGCCTGCGCTACCGCGGTGTTGGGCTTGTGGCTGCCGGTGGGGCTGACTCCCTCGTACTTGTAGTAAATACGGGCCGGGGTATCGAGGAGCGCTTCCAGCCGACGCGCCCGGTAAAGGGGTGAGGGACGCCACAGGCGGTATATCTCGCGTACCGGATCGGGGATCTCGATGTCTCGATCGGCGCTCACTTCCTGGCCGATAAGGGCCATGGGAAAAAGCGGCGCCAGGTCATCGGGACCGATCGGCTGGCCGGTCCCGGGATTGAGGACCGGCGGCGGTGGCGCGGGAAGATCGGCGGCGATGTTGTACCAGGATCGCGGCATACGATCCTCGGAAAGAAGGAACTTTACGGATTCGCCCATGGCAACCCCCTTGTCTGCGGTTTCATTGGTTTCAGTGTACCGGTTCCGTCGTCAATTGCCCATATCCCATGCAGCCGGGCTGAGAGTATATATTGATATTTCGTGGGAAAAAAACCGGCGCCGCCAGATGGCGACGCCGGTTTCGGAATTCAGTTTCCGCCGTTCAGCCGGCGTCTTCAATACGCACGGCGACAAAACGCAGACCCGCCTGTCCTTCCAGCAATAGGAGGACCGACTTGCGTCCATTGGAACGGGCTTCTTCGATCTTTTTCAGAATGGTCTTGGGTGACGATACTTCCACCTGGCTAACCTCGACGATCACGTCGCCGGGACGAATACCCTTTTCCGCCGCCGGTCCGTCCGCCACCACATTGGTCACCACCACGCCTTTAGCCTTTTTCTCCAGGCTGTACCGGTCGCGCATGGCCGGGGTGATTTTTGAAAGCGTCAAGCCGAGGGAGTCGATCGTGGTTTCCACCCCACTACCGGATGAGGACTTGGCCGCCACCTCGGTATCGTCTTCCTCCAATTCGCCGACCGTCACCTTGAGCGTGACCCGCTTGTTGTTCCGCCAGACCACGACGTCCACTGGCGTGTCGACTTCGGTCTCGGCGACGATTCGGGGTAACCGGCGCATCTGGGTCACATCCTTGCCATCAAAGGAAAGGATCACGTCCCCGGCTTCTATCTTGCCCTTTTCCGCCGGGCCGTCCTTGATGACGCTGGCGACCAGGGCGCCGGCGGCCTCGTCAAGGCCCAGGGTTTCGGCGATCTCGTCGGTGACCGTCTGGATATGTACGCCCAGCCAACCCCGCCGGACCGTGCCATGCTTGATCAGTTGACTGATGACCGGTTTCGCGGTCGCCGAGGGGATGGCGAAACCGATGCCCACGCTGCCGCCGGAAGGCGAGAAAATAGCCGTATTGATGCCGATGACCTCCCCATCCAGGTTGAACATGGGGCCGCCCGAGTTGCCCCGGTTTATGGAGGCGTCGGTCTGGATAAAGTCGTCATAGGGGCCTGAATTGATGTCCCGGCCACGGGCCGAAATGATGCCCGCCGTGACCGTACCACCCAGGCCGAAGGGATTGCCGATAGCGACAACCCAGTCACCGACCCGAACCACTTCGGAATCACCGAAGCTCACGGATGGCAGTTTTCTTTTCGATTTCACCTTCAGCACCGCCAGGTCGGTTTTGCGGTCCCGGCCCACCAGTTGGGCTTCAAGCCGGGTATCATCCTGAAGGATGACGGTGATTTCATCCGCGTCCTGGATGACATGGTTGTTGGTCACCACATAGCTTTCACCACTGCCGTTGGTATCGATGATGAACCCGGATCCCAGGGAGGTGGATTTCCGCGGCCGCTGTTGGGGGTTGTTGCGGTCGAAGAATTCCTTGAAGAAATCCTCGAAAGGCGACCCGGGAGGCAGGCGCGGCAGTTCGGGCACGGAGCGGCCTTCCACCACCTGGGTGGTCGAGACATTGACCACCGCGGGTAGCAGCTTTTCCGCCAGATCGGCGAAACTATCCGGTGCTCCCCTGGCCTGGGCCGCCGCGGCGGCGGCCAGCATGACCAGCGCCACCAAACCCGCCATCAGCCAGGAAACGGCGGGCCGGGAAGCGCTCGATAAGGAAGCGGTTTCAATCCTGTGGACCAGCGGCCGGGCGCGTCCGGCGTGTCCGTGTTTGACGAGTTGGTAGCTCACGGCGAGGTACTCCATTAGTAGCCAGTTAGCATTTCTACACTACCAGCAGGCGCTGAAAGAAACCGGAAATCCGAGTATTCATCCTTCGGCACTGGCCTGATTTTCCAGGAGACGGCCCGGTGCAGGATGAGGCCAGATTATCAAAACTCCTCATCCCGAGGGGAGCGGTCAAGCGAGCGTCTCGAAGGATTGTTGCCGCATATGCCCTTTTTCAGCAACCTGCTAATACTGCCCTTTGTATCTGCTTGCGAGTTAATCCGGCGTTCCCGGAAAATCAAGAGGGAACGCCGGTACTCACTGTAGTGTTATTGGCCTCGAATATGGTCGAACTGTGATGCAGGTGTTTCACCCCTATTTCAAATTGTATCCACACTATTGCGGATACAACCTTTGTACGGGGCCGCGGACACCGGGATCATAAAAGGCCCCCCGGGTCATCCCCGAACCAGCCAGACGATGCCAAGACCGGCGAACGCCGCCGTCAATCCAGCCACCCGCATGGTCCGCGGTGAAAGGGTGAGGGCCTGGCTCATCATTTTTTTCATGCCCTCGGGAAAAAGGGCGTAGAGAGCTCCCTCAAGAACCAGGACAATCCCCAGGGCGGTGATCAGGTCGGACATAGCCTCCGCCCTGCGCCAGCGAAGGCTATTTCTTTGTTACACCGGGAAGTGATCCGAAATACCGGAAGAATTCGGAATCCGGGGAAAGGATCATGGTCGTACCTTCGCCGAAAGCCTGTTCGTAAGCCTCCAGGGAACGGTAAAGGGAAAAGAATTCCTCATCCTTGCCGAAAGCATCGTTAAGAATTTTGGTTCGCGCGCCTTCCCCTTCACCGCGCAGGATTTCCGATTGCTTCTGCGCCGCGGCGAGAATGAAGGTCTTCTGCCGGTCCGCGTCGGCGGTCAGGCGCTGCTTCAGCTCGTCACCTTCGGCGCGCAGCAGGTTGGCTTCCCGTTCGCGCTCGGAGCGCATGCGGTCGAACACGTTCTTGGAAATATCCTCGGGAAGGTCCGTGCGGCCGATGCGGACATCAATGACTTCAACGCCGAAACCCTTGCCGGCAATAACAACGGTTTCCTTGATGTCGCGCATGATGCTGTCGCGCTTTTCCGACAACAGGTCGGGAAGGCCCATCAAGCCCAGGACGTTGCGGACGCTGGAATTCAAAATGCCGCCGAAGCTGGAACGGAACCCGGTTTCGGTGCGCACCGATTTGTAGAACTGCAAGGGATCGACGATTCGATAACGGGCAAAGGAATCGACGTTGATGCGCTTCTGGTCAGCCAGAATAATTTCCGCCGTCGGTGGATCGAGGTCGAGTATCCGCTTGTCGTAAAAAACAGCGTTTTGGAGGAAGGGGAGCTTGACGTGGAGGCCCGGTTCGCGGATTACCCGCTTGGGATCGCCAAACTGCATGACGATGGCCTGCGCCGCCTGATCGACGGTGAACAGGGCCGAAGCCGCCACGATACCGGTAACAATAACCACGGCGCCAATGATGCCAAGAACAAGTTTACTCATCAGTTTGTCCTCCCACTCTTCCCGCCAAGCTCTCGTAGTGGCAGGTAGGGCACAACGCCCGAGCCGCCTTCCGCGCCGCGGTCGATGATGACTTTGTCCGCCCGGCGCAGGACCTCCTGCATCCGCTCCAGATAGAGACGGCGGGCGGTGACCGCCTTGTTGCCCTTATAGGCTTCATAGACGGAAAGGAACCGTTCGGCTTCACCTTCCGCTTCGCGGACAATCTTTTCCTTGTAGGCGGTGGCGCCCTGAATAATCTGCGCCGCTTCGCCGCGGGCCGTGGGTACGATCTTGTTGCGGTAGGCCTCGGCCTCGTTCTGCTTGCGCGCCTTGTCCTGGCGGGCCCGCTGTACCTCGTTGAAGGAATCGATAACGGCGGCGGGCGGGTCGACGATCAGAAGCTGCACGCGGGTAACAGCGATGCCGGCCCCGTATTCGTCCAGAATATCCTGCAGCAAAACCTCCGTTTTTTCGCCGATCTGCCGGCGCTCGCCGGTCAGGGCCTGTTGCAGGGGCGTCTGGCCGATGACTTCGCGCATGGCGCTTTCGGCCACCGCTTTCACCGACAGTTTGGGGTCGCGGATATTGAACAGGTACCGGGCGGCATCCTTCACCTTCCACTGCACCAGGAAGTCCAGATCGGCGATGTTCTGGTCCCCGGTCAGCATCAGGCTTTCTTCCGGGATATCGCGGACGGCGCCGCCCCGGCGGGGATCGGTGGCTCCCCGGTAGCCGATCTGTTCCGAACGGATGTCTTCCATATTGACTTTCAGCACCCGGCCAATGGGGGCGGGGAAAAACCAGTGAAGACCCGGCTCCGTGGTCTGAGCGAACTTGCCAAACAACTGCACCACGCCCTGATTTCCCGAATCCACCCGGTAGGTGCCCATGGCCAGCCAGATCGCCGCCACGGCGATCAGGGCGATCACGATTCCCTTGGCCGAGCCGACCCCGCCGGGGATTATGCGCTTGAGCTTGTCTTGGCCCTGGCGCAGGAGTTCTTCGATGTCAGGGGGTTGCGGGCCACCGGCTGGACCCCTTCCCCAGGGTCCCTGGCCACCGCCGCCTTGTGGATTCCATGCCATTAATTACCTACCTTCGAGGTCAGTGAAAGGAGTACGCGTTAAAAGGTACATACCAACAAATGCCGTACAGCCCCTTGTATTTAGACTTTCTAATGTTAACTCGTATAACCAGTCGGGTTGCCTTATAAGACAGCCAAGCCCTAAGCGCAACGTGAACGCAGGGGCCGCCTGATGGAAAGCCCGGTCAGGATTACGGATATCGTCTTGTTTAGTGGAGATTTCAAGTATGACCCAAATTGCCGAACAACAAATTCTGGACGCCCTCAAAGGAGTCGCCGACCCGGACAGGGGCCGGGACATCGTCAGCCTGGGCATGGTCAAGGGCCTGCAGACCCAGGACGGCCACGTGGCTTTCGCCATCGAGGTCGACCCCCAGCGGGGAGCCAAATTGGAGCCGCTGCGCCAGCAGGCCGAAAAGGCGGTTCATGCCCTGCCCGGCGTGTTGTCGGCCACCGTGGTCCTGACCGCCGAAAAGGAGGCGACCCAGGCGGCGCCGGAACCCGGCTCCCAGGCGGCGACCCACGGGGCCGAAGCGCCGCTGATGCCCGGCGCCCGGTCGATCATCGCCGTCGCTTCGGGCAAGGGCGGGGTCGGCAAGTCGACCACCGCCGTCAACCTGGCCCTGGGGCTGGCCGCCGCCGGCCACAAGGTGGGCATCCTGGACGCCGACATCTACGGCCCGTCCATGCCGCGCATGATGGGCATTACCGGCGAGCCCAGTTCGACCGATGGCCGCAGCCTCAACCCGATGGAGAATTACGGCGTCAAGTGCATGTCCATGGGTTTCCTGGTCGAAGAGGAAACCCCCATCATCTGGCGCGGCCCGATGGCCCAGTCGGCCCTGCAGCAAATGATGCGCGACATCAACTGGGGCGAACTGGACGTTTTGGTGGTCGACATGCCGCCGGGCACCGGCGACGTGCAGCTGACCATGGCCCAGCAGGTGCCGCTGACCGGCGCCGTCATCGTTTCCACCCCCCAGGACATCGCCCTGGCCGACGCCAGGAAGGGACTGAACATGTTCCGCAAGGTCGACGTGCCGGTGATCGGCATCGTCGAGAACATGAGCTATTTCGCCTGCCCCCACTGCGGCGGGCGGACGGAAATTTTCAGCCATGGCGGAGCCCGGGAGGAAGCCGCCCTGCTGGGGGTGGACTTCCTGGGCGAAATCCCCCTGGACGTTGAAATCCGCGAGACTTCGGACGGCGGCCACCCGGTCGTCGTTTCCAAGCCCGACAGCGACAACGCCAAGGCCTTCCGCATGATCGCCGACAAGGTATGGGACAAGATCGAAAAGTCCCTGGCGGAAGGCCAAGCCCAGGCGCCGCGCATCGTCGTGCAATAGTTCCCCGCGGCCCCGCCTTGGGCCGCGGGCACAATCCCTCAATCGAACAGCGAGTCGATGTCGTCCTGGCTGACCCCTTCGCCGCCCCGTTGGGGGCCGTGCAGCAGGGCGTCGTCGGCGCCTTTCGCCTCTTCCGCCACTTCCACGTTTTCGAATTCCTCGGCCCCCCAGATGTCGATCATGGTGGAGATGCGGTCTTCCAGGTAGTGGATGATCTTGACCACCTTGGTGATGCGCTGGCCGGACAGGTCCTGGAAGTTGCAGGCTTCGAGAATCTTCACCGTCAGGGCGTTGACTTCGTCCAGATGTTCGATGTTTTCGGGCGCCGGGCTGGTTTGCCGGATCTTGTGGATGCGCTCGTCGATTTCCTCGGTGGCGTTGAGGATGTCGTTGGTGGCTTCCTCGGTGGTCTCGACGATGGCGTTCAGTTCCAGGCCGGCGTTGGTCAGCCGGTCGTCGTTCTGCTGGCCCGGGCGGCGCACGGCGGCGATTTCCTGCTTGGTCTTTTCGATGCTGTTGCGAAGCTCGTAAAGCTGGCCCTGGAGGACCGAAAATTCGGGCATGGCGTCGGCGGTCTTGGGCTGCAGGGACTTGCGGATCTCGGCCTTCAACTCGTCGATGGCGGCCAGCAGTTTGCTTTCGTCCATCGCGGCGGGCGCCGGCTGATTGGCGGCGGGCGCTCCCCCTCCCTGGCGTTCCAGCATGCGGCGTTCGGCGGCGAAAAGCGTCTTGCGAGTCATTTTCTTTCCATCCCTTGTCTTTACGCCCTGGGTTTCCGCCTTTTTTACTAACCTCCAAGCCCTCAAGAAGTGGTTAATGGGGGGGCTTTTTCGCCGTCTGCGGTCGGCCTCCGGAAGGCTGAAAGCTCATTCCAGACCCAGGACCGCCATCAACTCCCGCCATTCCCGGGCCGACATGCCGCTGTCGGCCTGGCGCACGTCTTCGCCCCGAAGCCGGCGGCGGACCACGTCCAGGGCCTTGGCCGAAAGGGCCGCGCCACCCATGCGGTAGTCTTCGAACGCCGCCGCCGTCAGCGGCACCCAGCGCCGCAGCAGGTCCATCATGGCGTCGGCATAGGCGCGGATTTCGTACTGGGCGTGGGGGTCGGCGCGCAGGCTGAGGAAATGCAACAGGTTGTGCAGGTCGATCTTCCAGTACCATTGGGTATAGGTGTTCAGCGTCAGGTTCATGCGGGCCAGTTCCCGCGCCAGCCCTGAACGGCCGTCGTCCAGCACCGAGCCGCCGGAATCCTGGTTGAGCATTTCCTCGTAGTGGCCGTAGGTGCGTTCGGCGTCGCCCTTCAGGATATCCAGCACCCGGGCGGCTTCTTCGCCTTCCAGCACCGCGCCCCTTCCCTGCCGGTTGGCGCTGGATTGGGCCGCCAACTGGCCGGGCGCCGGGATATAGTATTCCTTGTCCAGAATCGAATAGCGGGCCGAGTATTCGTTGACGTTGGCGGTGCGGTGGCGGATCCATTGCCGGGCGACGAAGATGGGCAGCTTGACGTGGTATTTGATCTCGCACATTTCGAACGGCGTGGTGTGCCGGTGGCGCATCAGGTAGTTGATCAGGCCGGCGTCGTCCTGCACCTTTTTGGTCCCCCGGCCATAGGACACCCGGGCCGCCTGGACCACCGCCGCGTCGTCGCCCATGTAGTCGATGACGCGGATGAAGCCGTGATCCAGCACCGGCACCGGGATGTAGAGAATTTCTTCCAGCGAAGGCCGGGTCACCCGCAGGGTGGAGGCGGATTGGCGGCGAAGATCGTCGATTTCCGCCTGTTGTTCGGGGGTCAGCTGCATGGTTGATGCGCCCTGGTTTTACCGGTTTTGAATTGCCATTCGGGGTTGGCCCGACATTACCTTTTTTCCCTTTTCATACAAGAGACAGCTTTGGGCCGCCGGCCCACACCCGCCGCCGCTGCCGCGCCGGTGGGAGTCCAGGGGCGAAGCGCCGGCTGGAAGCCCTGGATTCCCGCTTTCGCGGGAATGACGGGATAAAAAAAACGCTGACCTTTGACCGCTGA
>JAJRSS010000201.1 GCA_024278615.1 Alphaproteobacteria bacterium | reverse complement strand
GCAACAGGTCGTTCACCAGGATGACGGGAGCCCGCAGGTTATCGAGAACATTGCCGACACTGTCCTTGACCACCGCCGGGAATACCAGGTCGTAAATTTCCGTCAGCGGCTTGAGGAACATCTCGATAAGGTAATCATTGAGATAGAAGATAACCCTGTTGACCGGTTCCAGCGGGTCATTGACATCCTCGATCGCCTGGGCCACCTGAGCGTCCGCCAACTGAACGTCAGCGACCGAATTTCCCTCGGCCACCACCACGGGCTCGCTGGCAACCGCCACCAACGCCGCCTGTTTCCGCCGGGCGGGGATATCACCCGCCACATCCGAAGCGGCAATTTCGATGACCACTGGGGACGGCTCGAATTAGGAGCCCACCGAGCCGTCGGCGCGGGTAATGGTTATTTCCGCCAACTGAGTGGCGGCATACCCCGTGCCGGCGCCGCCCGGCGCCGATTGGGCCTGGGCCACGGATGAAGAGGTGGGGGAGGCGAGAATAAATACGGAAAGCAGGGCACCGAAACCAACCACGGCACTACCCCGGCACATACCACGCGTCATCATTTAGCTGTTCTCCCCACTCTCACCGAAACCGAAAACCAAAGCACAGCGTATACGGCGTCCAGCCCGTTATTCATGGCCGGTTATTTTCGAGACCGAATCTTGCTAGTTGTTGTTTTAGGTCAGTTTTTACGCTACCGCAACCATCATATTTGTCGTTTACCAAGCGCGTCACATACGGGATGATGCGGTCAATTGATTAAGATTTTCATTATGAAGACCGGGGAGTGGACTGGTCATCCAAACTGGAATAACGGGGCCTAAATGCAATGCGAACAAACGCCTGCAAATTGCTGTTTTATATTGTTATTTTCATCTCGCCCCTTCCCGCTTTGGCGAACAACGACAGTCCCCAGGCGGTGGTCGAAACCTTCCAGGGCCATCTTCTCCAGGTGATGAGGGAAGCGGAACACCTGGGAATCGAGGGCCGGTACAAGCGCCTTAAGCCGCCCATCGAAAAGGCCTTTTACCTGCCCCTGATGGTAAGAGTCGCCAGCAAGCCCTTTTGGAATACCGCCAGCAAGTAACAGCGGCTTCAACTGATCACCGCTTTCAAGCGCATGAACATCTCCACCCTGGCGACCTTGTTCAGTGGCTATTCCGGACAAACTTTCCGTACACGGGCGCAAAAAAAGGGCCCGCAGGAAACCATAATCGTCGGCACTGAACTCGTCGACCCCGACGGCTCGACCGTGGAACTTGATTACGTAACCAAACAGACCAATGGGAAATGGCTGATTGTCGACGTCATCGTCGATGGGGGAATCAGCGAGTTAACCGTGCGCAAATCCGAATACAGCCTTGTTCTGAGGCAGAAAGGCATTCAAGGCCTCATCGACGTCTTGAATAGCAAGGCCGATGAACTCATTTCCAGGGAGTGAACCAAAAAGTACGGCTGTTTACCCGACAATACCGGAGCATCGATGAAACTCATGCAACGCCGAATGGTTATTACCTGGGCCGTCGCTTTCATTGCTCTGGTGCTGGCGCCCCTGCCCGTATCGGCGGGCGACGACACCCCCACCTCGGTGATCGAGAGGTTTCACCAGGACCTGCTCGGCGTGATGAAAGAGGCGGATTCCCTTGGCGTCGCCGGCCGTTACGACCAGTTGACGCCCAGCATCCGCAAGGCGTTTGACCTGAACCGGATGATCCGCGTCGCCACCGGTGGTTTTTGGCGCAAAGCCTCGCCGGAGCAGCAGGCCGACCTGCTGAAGGCGTTTGAACGGCTGAGCATCAGCACCTATGCAGCCCAGTTCGACGGCTTTTCCGGGCAGGTATTCAAGACCGTTGGCGAAAAACCCGGCCCGCAAAAAACCGTGTTGGTTTCGACCCGAATTATCTCCCCCGGCGGCGATCCGGCCAAGCTGACCTATGTGCTGAAACAGACAAAAGGCCAATGGCTGATCGCCGATGTGCTTTTGGACGATTCCATCAGCCAACTGGCGGTTCGTCGGTCCGAATTCCGGGGGGTGCTGAAAAGCCGCGGCGTCGATGGATTGCTGGATGTTTTGAAAAACAAGGCCGCCGGCCTGCTGGCCGGATAGTCCTTATTCGATCCCTGCTTACCTGTCTCAGGCTCATACACGGTATTTCCGGGCCGAGCGGGCAAACTGGGTCATCCAGTAAACCTGGGCGCCAATGGCGCCGAAGGGCACCAGCACCCAGGCAAGGCCGAAAAGGCCCAAGCCCAGCACGATAAAACAAAAATCGGCCCGGGATAGTTCGCGGAAGGCGAAGATTACCCATTCCGACGCCGTTTCCGGCATCTCCCCCTCGGGCTGCGCGTGATCATTTTGCCCTCTGTCCGTTTCGGCGCCATTCATGTTTTTTTGGTCCCGGCGACCCAGGTAGATGCTCAACAGGTAGTTGACCGTTGCCCCGGCGGCGGCGGCGAGCCCTAACCACCACCACCAGTCCTCGCCGGTGGCCTTGGCGGTACCGTATCCCAGGGCGGCGAAGAAGGCGCTGTTCACCAGCCAGTCAACGAAGGTGTCGAAGTGCATGCCGAAGGTGGAGCATTGACCCTTCATCCGGGCGATTTCGCCATCGCAGTTGTCCAGCACATAAGCGATGATCAAAAAACCCCCGGCGGCCACGTCCCAGGCCCGTTCCCCCTGGGCCACGGCCCAAGCGCAACCCAGGCCGAACAGCAATGAGATAAAGGTAATGTGGTTGGCGCTCAAAGGAGTGCGCGCCAACACCGGCGTCAGGCGGTACGACAGGTGCCGTACCATGGGGAAAAAGGTTTTCGGCGCCACCAACGCATAGGCACTTTCGCCGTTCGTCGGTGAGTTCACGATCCCGTTTCCCTTTCGGGGGGAATCACGGTCATCAACGCCGGCAGCACCACCAGGGTACAAAAGAGGGTCAGGGCAATGGCAATGGTCAGCAAGGAACCCATGCTCGACGTTCCCGGATGGCTGGAAAGGGCAATGCTGCCGAAAGAACCGATGGTGGTCAAGGCGCTGAATACCACCGCCCGGGGGGTGCTGGTGATCATCGCCCCGCCCTCTTCATCCCTTTCACGCATGACCAGGTGGAGGCTGCTGGCTACTCCCAACCCGAACAGCAATGGCAAGACGATGACGTTGGCGAAATTAAACGGCAGGTCGAACAGGATGGAGCTCACGTTGGTCAGCAGCGCCGCCAGGGTCAGGGGCGCGAACACCAACAGAATTTCCCGCACCCCTTTCAACAAAACCACCAGAAGAACGGAGATCAATATCACCGCCACTCCCACCGCCTGGACAAAAGAGGCGACGACCGCGTCACCCCCTTCCAGAATAATCACCGGGGCGCCGATGGCGCCGGGCGCCCGCGCCTGCACCGCCTCGACAAAACGCCTGAGGGCCGCCCGGTCCTGAAGGTCCTCCGCCGGGTACACCTTGATCCGCGCCCGGCCGTCGGCGGCGATCTGCCGTTCGGTAAGGCTGCGGGGCAGACTTTCCAGATCAACCGGTCCCGCCTTGAGGGATTGGCGCAATGCTTCCAGCCGGCCGGGAAGGGACGACAGCAACCGGGTTTCCAGTTCCCTCAACACCCCGGCGTCATAGGGGCCATTACCCAACACCTGTTCCAGGGCCCTATCCAGCCGCGTCGCGGCGGCGGCGGATGAGGTATCCGATTGGGCCAGTTGCCCGAGCCGGCGCCTGAGCCCGTCGACGCCATCGGCCAGTTCTTCCAGCTTCGGCGGTGGTTTTTGCTCACCCGATTCCAGCGCCGGCGCCAGGTAGAGGGCCATGGCGCCGATGATATCCAGTTTTTCCTCCTGATCGGCGGGGACGAAATCGGCGATGGTCAGGGTTTCGTCCACCACGTCCAGGGAGGACAGCTCCGCCGCCAGGGTTTTGGCCTTCTCCAGGTCCGCGGCAAGGATGGTCAGGGAATAGGGCCCAGCCCGTTTGTCATCGGCCATCATGTCGTACAGGGTACGCATGGACTCGGTTTTCGGGTCCTTCAGTTTCAGGGGATCGAAATCGAAGCGGGTGAATGGCGTCAGCGACGCGGCGGCAAGCCCCACGGCCAGCGCCCCCCAGGTGATGAACCGGGCATGCCCTTCGATCCACCGCCGGGCCTTCGCGGCCGCTCCGCCCTCGGGGACCCCGGCCCTGGGTGAAATCGGGGGCGGCATCAGGGTGAGCAGCGCCGGCAGCAGGGTCAGGTTGGTGAACAGGGCGATGAACATGCCGGTTCCGGCAATCAGTCCCAGTTCCGCCAGCCCCCGGTAGTCGGTGGGCAGGAAGGAATAGAAGCCGATGGCCGCCGTCGCCGCGCACAACGTCAGCGCCCCGCCGACACCGGCCGCCGCGTGTTCCAGGGCTTGCCGATTCCCCGCCCCCGCGTCCGTGTCCTCCTTGTAGCGAAGGGCGAAGTGAATGCCGAAATCAACGCTGAGGCCGATAAACAAAACGGCGAAGGCGACGGAAATGAGGTTGAGGGCGTCGAGAGCGGCGACGGCGAACCCCGCCGTCCAGATCAACCCGGCGATCAAGGTGATCAATGTCGCCGCCACCAGGCGCAGCGAGCGCAAACCAATCGTCAACAGCCCGATCACCAGCACCAGGGTCAAAACTGCCGCCAGGCCCATGCCTTCCTCGACGCTTTTCAGTTCTTCCTGGGACAGGGCGACGGACCCGGTTAGGCGGACCCGGACGCCGTGTTGCCGATCCAGCTTCATTTCTTCGGCCATGCGCCTGAGCGTCTTGATGGCCTTCGCCGCCGGTTGCAGGGAAGTGAAGTCCAGGGCCGGCTGGATAACGATGAAACGGCGGTATGGACCCGCATCATTACCGTCGCCGCCACGCATGAGCTGCTGCCAGGAGAGGCGCGAAAAACGGCCCGCCCCCTGGGCCTCGACCACCCGGGCCATGGCATCCAGTACCGTATCCAGCTTGATCGGGCCCTCGCCTTTTTCCTTCAGGGTTTCGTCGATAGCCAGTTCCATCATGCGGAACAGTCCGCGCAGCGTGGGGTCATGCCACAACGCGCCCAGGAAGGGCTGGGCTTCGGCCAGGGTATCGCTCAGTTCGTAAAGCTCATCGATGCTTTCGTAGAGCAAGCCGTTTTGGCGGAAGAAGGGATCACCCGCCAGGTCATACACATCGCCGAACAGCGCCGGGTCGCGGCGTATTCTTTCGGCCAAGGCAAGGGCCGCGTCGTCGGCCAGGTCGGGCGTGTCGCCGTCAATGACGACGACGATATTATCCGAATACTGGGGAAAAGCCTTCGCGGCTTCCCGGGCCAGTTCGCGAAAATGCAACTCCGGCGACAGCATGTCGTCGGTATTGGTGTTGATGGCGAAATTTCCGGCTACATAAACCGCGACCAACGCCACCGCCAGCACGGATACCGCCGTCACCCCCCAGGCGGCGCGGCGGGCCAATCCGACCCAATAGACAAGAAAGGCTCCGTAAGCCTGGCTGGCGGAAATAAACACAAGGGACTCCGGAATGCGCGGATGGTGCGGCGCTTATAGACCGGTTGGCGGGGACCGGACAAGGGCGCTACTGTACTCAAATTTTTCAATAAAAAACCTGTCACCTGCCCCGGCGCTTTGTGATAGATCAAGGGCCATGGAAAACCCGCCCTTTGATCAGAGAATTGCCCGCGTCCTCGTCAGGCCGTTGGTGAAGACGCCGGTCACCCCCAACCAGGTGACTATTTTCACCTTGCTGGTGGCCTGGGCCGGGGCCGCCCTGCTGGCTCTGGGAGACCCGGTGGCCGCCAACTGGGGCGCCGGTATTTTCGTCCTCGCCCGGTTCATGGATCATTTCGACGGCGAACTGGCGCGCCAATCGGGACGCACGTCCAAACTGGGCTATTACCTGGACTATGTTTCCGGCGCCCTCAGCTACGGCGCCCTGTTCTTGGGCTTGGGCATAGGATTTCAGGACAGCGCCCTGGGGGGCTGGTCCTGGGTGCTGGGTATTGCCGGTTGCGCATCGGCGTTGATTTCCATGTTCCTCAACCTGGGCATCGATAAGGCCCAGGACCTGCAGGACGGCGCCGCCACCGGTTATCCCGGTTTCGCCGGGTTTGAACTGGAAGACGGCATTTATCTGCTGGCGCCGATTGCCTGGGTGGGCTGGCTGATGCCATTTTTCGCCGCCGCCGGCACCGGCGCCGCCATCTATACCCTGTGGAGTCTGGCGGTACTGATCCGCACCAGGAGAGCAAACCATGAGGCCAAGCCTTAAACCCGGCATCGAATACATCCACGCCTTCACCATCCCTGAAAACAAGACCATCCCCCATCTTTATCCGGAATCGGAAATTTTCCTTTCCATGCCCCGGGTTCTGGCCACCGGGTTCATGGTCGGCCTGATGGAGTGGGCCTGCGCCGAAGCCCTGGTGCCACACTTGGAAGAAGGCGAAGGCAGCGTGGGAATTCTTGTGGACGTTTCCCACTTGAGCCCTACCCCGCCGGGGTTGGAAGTAAAGGTCACGGCGAAATGCACCGCGGTGGAAGGACGGCGGCTTTCCTTCACCATCAGCGCCCATGACGGCCTGGACCTGATCGGCGAAGGCCGGCACGAACGCATGGTGGTCCGTTGGGACCGCTTCAATGAGAAGGTGGCCGACAAGGCGCGCCGGGCGGCAAACCTATAAGTCTGGTCTGTTGTGTTGGCCTTTAGGTTTTGGCTGCCATCTTGGCCGCCGCCGCCCTCTTGCGATAGATGAAAACCAGATAAACCAGGGCGAAAGCGGGGGCGCAGATGGCCGCCGCCGCCAGAAGCCCTTCCGGCCAACCCAACCAGATCAGGATGGGAATGCCCAGCACGCCGTCGTCGGCGTCAAAACCCGCGTAGTTGGGCATTTCGCCCGCCCGCTCCCCCTCCAGCTGTTCCAGTTGTATGGTCATCCACAGAATAAATGTCACGGCGCCGCCGGCCAGAAGCCCCAGCGGCAGCGCCCAGCCGCCGAAGGAACCGTCCATGAGCCCGAAGCCGAGGCCGACGAAGATCAGGGTATTGCACAGGCTGTCGCCGATCAGGTCGAGGGTGTGACCCAGGGGCGACGTCTTGCCGGTCATCCGGGCCAGTCCCCCATCGGCCCGGTCCAGCAGGACGGAGACGAAGAACAGCCCGGCGCCCCAGTCGCGCCAGGCCTCCTCGCCCACCGCCAGGAAAGCCGCCGCCGCCAAACCGGTCGCCAGCCTGAGCGCGGTAACGTGGTTGGGCGTCACCGGCGTCCGCGACAGGGGCTTTACAAGCACCGGGCGAAGGCACCGGTGAATCCAGGTGTTGTGGCTCATGATTCCGTATCGCCCGTAGGGAAAACCCGAAACCGCCGCGCCGCGCCGGCGGGCCCGATGGCCGGCCGGCCAAGGCCGGAAAGGAATCCCGATGAAATCTTCATGCGCACCAGATACGGCCCCGGCGTTTCAAACGCAAGCCGCATGGACGACTCTCATGGGTCGATTTTGTTGAAAAACCCCGCAGTTGAAACGGCCTATTTTACTTCCTGAGTTGTTTTCACATGGTTTGCTCTGTTGCCCGATCAGCTTGCGGGCGCTGGTTGCGCCATTGGGATC
>JAJRSS010000200.1 GCA_024278615.1 Alphaproteobacteria bacterium | reverse complement strand
GAACGTCTGCGAAACATTCCGTTCACAATGCTTTATGTGGAGGACAACGTCTCCAACCGCAACCTGATGCACGATATCGCGAAGCATTTCCCGAAGCTGACGCTGCTGATGGCGGTGAATGCGCAGAAAGGGTTTTATCTGGCCGAAAAACACCGGCCGGACCTTATCGTTCTCGATATCCACTTGCCGTCCATCAGTGGGGTCGATGCGATAGCGTACCTTCGTGAAATGCCGGAAACAAGAGAAACCCCAATCATGGCTCTCAGTGCCGCGGCCATGCCCGAAGATATCGAACGGGCCCTGGCGGCGGGGTTTGATGACTATCTCACCAAACCGCTGCAAATCTCGAACTTCGTAAATTCGACCCTCAGGCTGCTGGACACGGAAAAAGTACCTGCTTAAGGGCTAGTTAGCGAGTAATTTGGAATTAATGTATAGGCTTCAGCAGGGCAATTTAGAAATGACACGAATACATTCGTGCTGTGGAATATGAACTGTGCTTGATCCTGTATCCCAAAAAAAGAACCTTCAATATAAGGTTTTGGTTGTGGAAGACGAAAAGATGTCCATGGACATCGCCGTGAGAATCCTCAAGAGCTTGGGCATCATGAATATTGAAACCGCAACCGACGGCTTGAAGGCCTGGGATATCTATTGCCAGAATGACGGCGATATCGACTTGATTATCAGTGACTGGAACATGCCGCGCATGTCCGGCTTCGATCTTTTGAACAGAATACGTGAAGTCGACGCGAAAACCCCGTTCCTGATGCTGACGGCCCAAAACGTTGGTGAATCCGTGTTGAGCGCGAAGGAGGCGGGTGTCAACACCTACATTTCCAAGCCTTACTCCGCACAAAAATTGATCGATACGATCAAGTCCCTTTTATCTCCTGAGTTTTGAGGAGTTTTAACTCCAGCCCGCCAACAACCAAACAACTCAAAGCTATAAACAGAGACCAAAACTGCCCCGCACGATCAATAAAGTGCTGGAAAATGGAAACCGAGTTATTGGAATTCACTTGAAAAAGGAAGAAAGATCGCCATCTGCAGGTTTGGAGGCGGGAAATGGGTATTAAAGAGATTATTGATCGTATTCTTGGGAAACCAACCAACCGGCCCAAGAAAGAGAAGAAAAACGAAGCTGGTTCTCCTGGCAAGAATGCGCATTCCGAACGGTTCATGGAACGTATCGGGAATTTTCTTAATGAATCCGATTTCCTGAAGGCGGGAAGCATCCATGTCATCCGGCTGGCCAGGGTGAAAGATCATTTTGGTCCACAATGGGTCAAAAAGAGAAAACGGATTCTTGGCATCGCCCATAGTGTAGTTTCCCGGCACACAACAAGTGACGACCTGTTCATTCCCTACTCGGAAACGGCCTTGATTGTTTTTTTCGGCAAGATCCCGAACCATGAGGGAAATGAAGTTTGCCGTTCTATCGGCATTGAAATCTCGGAAAGGCTTTTTGGCTCCAGTGAACACAATGACCTGATCGAAACGACTTCCCCGGTTATGAAATCCGATGGCGGATTCACTACCGATGCCAAAGACAAAGGACCGCCCCCGCCGCAAAAGGTTCCGGTAACGGGTTCGCGAAAACGGTTCAACCGGGCGATGATCGGAGAGGTTCTTGACCAGATCACCGGTGAGGGGAAGTTCGGCGCCTCGTTCCATGAAATAGAGGTCGAGGGAAGCAAGGGCCCTGGCAAGAGATTGGATACCGCCGTAGCCGGTTTGGAGAACGGTGAGGAAATTGTGGAACTGCCGTTCCGACGAGTGGGAAAATCCCCGCTTAAGGAATGACCAAGGCGTAAAACCAAAACGCCGTCACTTCCCACCCGCCGGCCCACGGCCTCTATTCCCCCACACCGCCAAGGGTTGACCCACCGCCTTTTTGAGGCCATATCCTTGACACCGGCGGCGCCCCCGGGCCGGCCCCCGGAAATGAGCGGAAAACAGGTCCTATCGGCCTGAAAACATGGTGAATTACGAGGAACCCCTACTATGGCCATGGCGGTCGAGGAATTGGAGCGGCTGATCAAGGACGGTATCCCCGGCGCCGAGGTATCCATCGATGACCTGCGCGGCGACGGCGACCACTATGCGGCGCGGGTGGTTTCCCCCGCCTTCCGGGGCAAAAGCCGGGTCCAGCAGCACCAGATGGTCTATGCGGCGCTGCAGGGGCGCATGGGCGGTGAGCTGCACGCCCTGGCGCTGACCACGGGCGCGCCGGAGGATAGCTGACGCCCGCGGGCATCGGCCTGGAAAAATGCCGGAGACACGGAAGAAACAGGCCAAAGATTGACTGGCTAAAGATTGACTGGCCGAAGATTGACTGGCCAAAGATTTAGAAGGACAGAACCATGACCGACGCTGCAACCGACGTCCGCATCCAGCGGGAAATCGACGACACCTCCGTGGTGCTTTTCATGAAGGGAACGCCGATGTTCCCCCAATGCGGATTTTCCGCCGCCGTGGTCAACGCCCTTTCCCAGATGCGGGTCAAGTTCAAGGGCATCGACGTGCTGACCGACCCCTCCTTGCGCGACGGCATCAAGAAGTTTTCCAACTGGCCGACCATTCCCCAGCTTTACGTCAAGGGCGAATTCGTCGGCGGCTGCGACATCGTGCGCGAGATGTATGAAACCGGCGAGCTGCAAAAATTGCTTGAAGAAAACGGCGTCGAGTTCGCCGACCCGGCGGAGGCCTGACCCCCGGCCTCCAGGGACCCAACAAGACCTGCAAAGGGCCGCATCAAGCGGCCCTTTTTTCTTCGGCTATCGCCCGGCCACTTCGAACAACCGCAGGTCTGTGTTTCCGCCCAGGGGCACGGGAGCAAGCCACGAAGGAATTCGGCCCGCCGCCAGCCGCCCAACGAAGGTATCCCGGCCGCCGCCGCCATAAACATAAATGCTCTTGGACGAAGCGCAGATAAGCACGTAATCGACGCCCCGGCGGCCGATGATGTTTCGCGCCGCCCCGTCGTCGGCGGCGGAAAACATATTCACCAGGTCGAGCAAGCCACGGCTGTTGCGGTGATAAGGCGCCGCCAGCACCGCGTGCGGCGTGCGGTAGAGGAGTTCCGAGCCCATGTCGATGAAGCCGGCGATCAGCCGCTGCCCACCACTTGTGCCGGGAAGGGCCCGGACCGCGACTCGCAGGTCACAGGCCCCCGGTTGCTGTTGAACGGGCCGCGCGGCGATGGCTTCGGCGCCGCCCCCGAACCCACCCCCCGCCGCCATGATCAAGGCCCCCGGCACCGGTCCGAACAGGACCAGCAGGCCGATGCGCCCGGCCAGCCTTGGGCCGGCGGAAAATCGTTCGGTCCATTCCCAGGGCACGCTCAGCATCCAGGCCAGGGGAAGGACGGCGAACAGGTGGGCGAAAGGAAGGAAGCGGGATTCCCACCCGGCCAGACCGAAGGCGGCGGCGGTGAAAACCAGCACCGCCGCCCAGGCCAGCCTTTCCTCGTCCCAATTCCGCATCACCTGGACGACGGCGGCGGCGATGCCCACCAGCGGGCCGGCCAGCCAGAAAGGCGCCTCAAGAGGCGCGTTCATCGCCGAAAGAAAAGACGAGCGCACGATGCCGATGTTGGCGACCCAGGCATCCACCACCCGGGGATCAAGGGCGGCGTAGGGCCCGTCAAGGCATTCGGGGAAGAAGACCAGCGCCGCCGTTCCCCCCAGCCCGCCGGCGAGGACGGCGGCGGCCAGCCGGCCAAACCCGGAAGCGCGGCGGCGGGCCAGCAGCCACACCCCGCACCAGAAGGCGAGAACCAGGCCGGCGATGCCCACATAGGTCACGGTGAACCCGTCGCAGGCCCGCACCCACCACACGTCCGCATCCCGGGTGGCCAGCAACAGGGCGACGGTAATCATGAACAGGGTGGCGGCGTGCTTGACGCCGGCATCCACCCCGGACCCGCCACGAACGATCCAGGCGCCGCACAGCACCGCCTGGAAGAGGGCGATCCAGGCCAGCACCTCGGGTCCCACCCACAGGCCCATGCCGGCGGCCAGGGCGGCGGTAAAGGCAGGGCCATGGCCGTCAGGGTCGCGGATCAGGCGTACCAGCGCCCCCAGGATCACGGCAGCGAACAGAAGCTGCCAGCCGTGATGGTCCACCCGGCCGGGGAAGAACTGCACCAGCAACGGCACGGTAAGCACGGTCATCACCGGCGCCGCCACCAGCCGCCGCCGGCCCAGCAGGGGCAGGGCGGCCCAGCCGGTAATCAGCATCAGGCTTAGGAGTTGCAAGGAGGGCACCGCCACCGCCGCCCAGATGGCCGCCTGTTCCCGGCCCACCCAGGGTTCCGCCGACCAGACCACCAGCGCCAGCGGCAGGTCGGCCAGCCTGGACCAATGCATGACCACGCCGCCGGGCGGGTCCAGCCTGCTTTGGTTCAGGTCGGTCCAGGCGGCGCCGTCCAGCCAATCGAACACCTGCACCATGCGCATGTAGTCGTCGGGACCGGGCAGGACGCCAAGAAGCACCGGGCTGGGGCCCCAGACATAGGCGGCGACCAGGCTGGTCCAAAGGGCCAGCACCACCATCAGGTAGCCGGCCGGGGACAGGCGGGCGGAATGGCGGGCGGAACGGCGGCGGGACGCGGTCAGCATGACCCCGCCCTTCGCGCATCAAGGCTTTCCGCCAGGCTGTTCTTGGCCAAAACCATGCTCCTGAACCTTCTCTCCGTTCCGCCGCGAAGCGGACCGCCACCCCAGGCCCGTCCGCCGCCGGGGAGATCCGGCCCTTATGGTAATTTCTCCATGTTAATAGGATGTTACGGATCATGACCCATAAGGGTTGGGGGCCGAAAGCAAGCCCATGCTCACCCTCCATCCACCTGGAAACCCCGTAAACATCCGAAAACGCCCGAAAACACCATGTCCCCCCTGAACATCCCCTCACCCCCGGCCCGGGACCGGGCCAGCATAGTCCCCGGCATGGCTCTCAGCCTATTGGTCCTGGTGCTGGTGCAGGTCGGGTTCGGCGGCGGCCTGATCGGCGACATCCTCGGCGGCGCCCTGGTCGATACGGACGCCTACATGCGCCTCAACCGGGTGCGATTGCTGTGGGAAACCCTGGATTGGTTCGATTCCACCTATCCCCGCATCAACCCGCCGGACGGCATGGTGCTCCACTGGACCCGGCCCATGGACGTGGTGCTTATTTTGGGCGCCCTGCCCCTGACCCCGTTCGTGGGTTTCGAGGCGGCCCTGCACGGATGGGCCGTAGTTATCGGCCCGCTGCTTCAGGCGGCGCTGCTGTTCGCCCTGGTGTGGGCGGCGGCGCCGCTGATTCACGGGCCATGGCGGTGGCTGATCGCCCTGTTTTCCATCGCCCAGCCGGGGGTCCTGGGTAATTTCGTCTTCGGCCGGCCCGACCATCACGGCCTGCTGGCGCTGTTGCTGGTGATCCTGCTGGGCCTGACCGTGCGCCTGATCGCCGAACCGGAACGGCGGCAAAGGGCGGTGTGGGCCGGGTTGTTGAGCGCCCTTTGCCTGTGGATCTCGCTGGAGGCCCTGCCCCAGGTGCTGATCACCCTCACCGCCCTGGGGCTGATCTGGCTGTGGAACGGCGGCGCATACCTGCGGGCGATTTTGGTTTATTCCGCCGCCCTGCTGGTCGGCCTGGCCGCCGCCGCCGCCGCCGAGCACGGCGGCGCGGTGCTGGCGCGGCTGGAATTCGACCGCCTGTCCCTGGCCCACCTGGGCCTGTTCAGCCTCAACCTGGTTTTCTGGGGCTGGCTTTCCCTGCTCGCCCGGCGGCGGGGAACGCTGACCGGGTTGGCCCGGCGCACCGCCTGGTCGGTGCTGGGTGCCGCCGGCGTGGCGGCGGCGATCTGGTTCATCCTGCCCCAGTTCCTGGCCAACCCGGTAACCCGCGAGATGGAGGGTGTTTACCGCGCCGTTCACCATTCGGGCGTGGTCCAGCTTCAGCCGGTACTGGATTTCTCGCCCGCCGGCGGTTTCACCTGGGCCGGGACCGTTTTCCGTCCCCTGCACTGGCTGGGCCCGGTGCTGTTTGCCCTGCCCTTCCTGATCTACCTGGTGGCCAGCCGGCCGGCGGCGGAAGCCCGGGGATGGATTCTGATCGGCCTCGGCGTCATCGCCTTCCTGCCAGCCGGCCTGGCTCAGGTGCGCTGGGCCAGCCACGCGGAAATCTTTTTCCTTTTCCCCTACGCCGCCCTCGCCGCCGGCCTGGTTGAGACCCTGGCCATCCGCATGCGCCGGGGAACCCTTTCGCTGGTCCGCCCCCTGGTGGTGATCGGATTGAGCGTCTGGTTCCTGGTCCCGACGGCGCTGAGCGGCCCGGTTGACGAAGGCTCCCCCGTCGCCGATGGCGCCGCCTGCCCGCTGGGCCCCCTGTCGGCGGCGCTGAACGATCCCCGGGTGGTGGGCGGCGAAGGCGCCAAGCGGGTTCTGGCCTTCATCGATTTCGGGCCGGAGATCTTGTACCGCACCCGCCATTCGGTTTTTTCCATCCCCACCAGCCGATACCAAAAAGGCTTCACCACCGGTTATGAGATCATGACCGCCACCGACCCGGAAAGGGCGCGGGCATTAATCGCCGGGGCCGGCGTCGATCTGATCGTCATCTGCCCCGGCTCGCCGGAAAAGAACATGTACGCCACGCCAGGTCCGGCAACCACGTTCTATGAAATGCTGGCCTGGGGGAACGAAGGCGGCTTCCCCGCTTTTCTGCAACCACTGGCGTTACCCGGAAACGTGGGTAAAAGTTTCCGCGCCTTCAGGGCTGTTCCCAAATAAAAAAGGCGGCGCCGGAAAACCGGGCCGCCTTTCTTGATTGATGCGTCGATAAGGAAATTACCGCGAATAGTATTCGATCACCAGATTGGGCTCCATGGGCACCGGATAGGGCACATCGGCCAGCTTGGGGGCGCGCACGAAGGTGCCCTGCATTTTCTGGTAGTTGACGTTCAGGTAGTCGGGAACGTCCCGTTCCGGTGATTCCACCGCCGCGATCACCAGTTCCATGCCGCGGGATTTTTCCCTGATCTCGATCACGTCCCCTTCCGCGACCAGGTAGGACGGGATGTTGACCCGCTTGCCGTTGACCTTGACGTGGCCGTGGTTGACGAACTGGCGCGAGGAGAAAACCGTGGGCACGAATTTCATCCGATAGACCACCGCGTCCAGGCGGCGTTCCAGGATGCCGATCAGGTTTTCCGAGGTATCGCCACGGCGGCGCACGGCCTCGTGGTAATAGCGGCGGAACTGGCGTTCCGAGATATTGCCGTAATGGCCCTTCAGTTTCTGTTTGGCCATCAATTGGGTACCGAAATCGGACGGCTTCTTGCGCCGCTGGCCGTGCTGGCCGGGCCGGTAGTCGCGGACGTTGATGGGGCTCTTGGGCCGGCCCCAAAGATTAACCCCCAAACGGCGGTTAATCTTGTATTTGGCCCTGATGCGTTTGCTCATACTTCTCTCTTTTATTCAACACGTTGATCCGGTTTGTTTTTGTCCCGGCAGATCCGGCCCAGAAGCGGCCGGATGGGGTTCCTCGTCCTTGGCGGAGAAACCCACATTTCCGGGAATGAAGCGCGGGAGTATAAGCACCCGGCGGGCGAAGTCAATTCGCCACCGGGAACCGGGATTTTGCGTGAGCATTTAGGGATTTTTACCGAAAGCCGGGATTTGGTCGGGATCAGGCCGGGTCCAGCTCGGCATCCCAGTAGAGGAAGTCCCGCCAGCTTTCGTGCAGGAAATTGGGCGGGAAGGCGCGGCCGTTGTCCTGTAACTCGAAATTGCTCGGCTGGTAGGGCTGGCACAAGGGGAACATGCCCGATTCCCGAGGCAGCCGGTGGCCCTTGCGCATGTTGCAGGGCGCGCACGCCGCCAGCACGTTGGTCCACAGGGTGCGGCCGCCGCGGGAGCGGGGAATGAGGTGGTCGAAGGTCAGGTGCTCCGCCGAAAAGGAATCGCCGCAATACTGGCAGCAGAAGCGGTCGCGCAGGAAGACGTTGAACCGGGTGAAGGCCGGCTGGCGCTTCACGTGCACGTATTCCTTCAGCGAGACGACGCTGGGCAGGCGCATTTCCCGGCTGGGCGAATGGACCAGCCGGTCGTATTCGGAAACCACGTTAACCCGGCTGAGGAAAACCGCCTTGATCACGTCCTGCCAGGGCCAGAGGGACAGGGGGAAGTAACTCAACGGCCGGAAATCGGCGTTGAGGACCAAAGCCGGACTGTTTTCATAGGCCGTGGACACTGGAGTTGCTCCTTCAACGGCGGGGAGCATACCCCAGGGGCCAAGCATTACCAAGCCCCCGCCAGACAGGATTTCCGCTTATTTCCCCCTCCCCCAATTCCGGTCGCCGTAACCTATACCGCCGCCAGCGCCCGGGTCAGGTCGTCGATGATGTCGGCCGGGTCTTCCAGGCCGACGGAAAGCCGCACCAGCCCGTCGCCGATGCCCAGCCGGCCCCGGGCCTCGGCCCCGATGCGTTGATGGGTGGTGGTGGCGGGATGGGTGACGAGGCTTTTGGCGTCGCCCAGGTTGTTGGAAATATCGATCAGTTCCAGGGCGTCGAGGAACCTGAACGCGCCCTCTTTACCGCCTTGGATTTCAAAGGCGACCATGGTACCGCCACCGCTCATCTGGCTGAGGGCCAGGGTGTGCTGGGGGTGGCTGGCCAGGCCCGGAAAGAGCACCCGGTCCACATTCCTGGCGCTTTCCAGCACGTTGGCCACGGCGACGGCGTTGGCCGAATGGCGCTCCACCCGCAGGCCGATGGTTTCCAGGCCCTTGAGCAGCACCCAGGCGTTGAAGGGGCTCATCGATGGCCCGGTGTGGCGGAAAAAGG
>JAJRSS010000199.1 GCA_024278615.1 Alphaproteobacteria bacterium | reverse complement strand
CTGGTCGAACGTCGCCGTGGCCGTCAGCCCATGGCCCAGATCCTCGGCCGGCGGGAATTCTGGAGCCTCGCCTTCAAGGTCACCGAACACACCCTGACCCCCCGTCCGGATTCGGAAATCCTGGTCGAGGCCGCCGCGGGCTGGCTGGACGGCAGGCAAGGCGGGCGGAACGCGCCCGTGCGGGTGCTGGACCTGGGCACCGGCACCGGGTGCCTGCTTTTGGCGCTGCTCAGCGAATTTCCCGCAGCGACGGGCGTCGGGCTGGACGTCAGCCCCCGGGCCCTGGAAGTGGCGCGGGAAAACGCCCGCGACCTGGGCATGGAGAAGCGTACGCGCATGATCCAGGGCGACTGGAAGGATGGTCTTTCGGGCGCCTATGAGGTTATTTTTCTCAATCCTCCCTATATCCCCGATCGGGACCTGGAGGGCCTGGAGCCCGAGGTTTCGGTTTTCGAGCCCAGGCTCGCCCTCGCCGGCGGACCGGATGGGCTGGACTCCTATCGAATCGCTATACCAGGTTTAGCCCAGGTCCTGCCCCCCGCTGGGCTGGCGGTCATCGAAATTGGCCTCGGGCAGGCCTCGGCGGTAGGTGAAATCTGCCAGGGCAGCAATTTGCAAGTAATTGAAATAAAAAGAGATTTAGCGAATGTCCCGAGATGCGTGTTGGCCGTCTGTTCCGGCCCTTGAAGGGAGTTGAAAAAAACAGTTGGAATAGCCCTCCGACCCGACTACCTTTTACGAAAGGGTAGCTTTTGACGACTAATATAGAGAGTCATTGGACACCCTTTTTAACCCATTCCTCCCACCGAGATGCCGAAATTGATTTGGCCGAGTGGGTCGTACGTGCCGGAATAGCCGTGCGAATGTGGGGGGATAAACCAGCAGCCTAACAGCAACAGGTACCATGAAACACGGTTCCAATCCCAGGCGGTCGCGTTCACGCGGCGGCGGTAACGGCAAGCGCCATTCTTCGCCCAGATCAAACAATTTTGAAAGCAACGGACCGGAAGTGAAGGTTCGCGGCACGGCCCAGCAGGTGCTGGAAAAATACCTTACCTTGGCCCGGGATGCGTACTCGGCCGGTGACCGGGTGCTTTCAGAAGGGTATTTCCAGTTCGCCGAGCACTACTACCGGATCCTCAATACCGATCAGGGCGGGGCCAATGGACAGGGAAGAGGCAATCGGGGCAATGGCCAGGGTTCGCGTCAGAATATCGAAGTAACGGCCGAAGAGGCCAAGGCCAATTCCCCGTCAAAGGAAAGCCCTTCTTCCGATAGCCCTTATTCCGATAGTTCGTCCTCCGATTCAAGCGCAGATCCCGAACCGGCCTCCGCCTAGCCTTTCTTGAATCCATGGCTTCTTCCGGCCAGGCCGGTGGACGCCGGGCCCGGTCTGGAGATTGGCCGGGCAGCGAGGCTGTTTGCGCCCCGGGGCGTGGGGACTGCTTGCGCCCGCTCCGTGACGTTCTATATCAAAAGCCGGAAATATTACGGCCTGGCCATATCAAGGGTTAGAACCGTTAAGGTTTGGAAAAGCCCCTTGGCCTAGCTTTACGGACGGCAGGCGCGGGAATGCCCCACCGCCTGTCCGCCGCCTGTTGGAAGGGCTATCGCCATGGATTTCGAGAAATACACCCAGCGATCCCAGGGCTTCATCCAATCGGCCCAGACCCTGGCGCTCGGCAGCGGTCATCAGCAACTGACGCCGCTGCATCTGCTTCAATGCCTGCTGGACGACAAGGAAGGCCTGGCCGCCAACCTGATTACCGCCGCCGGTGGTGATCCGGCACGAGCGCTGATAGCCTGCAAGGCCGAATTGGCCAAGCTGCCCAAGGTGGAAGGCAGTGGCGCCGGGCAGGTATACCTGGGCATTGAAACCGCCCGCCTTTTTGAACAGGCGGAAAAGATCGCTGAAAAAGCGGGCGACAGCTTTGTCACCGCCGAACGCCTGCTGCTGGCCCTGGTGCTGGCCCAGGGAACCCTGGCGGCGAAAGTTCTGGCCGATTCAGGGGTCACCGCCCAGAACCTGAACACGGCCATCGAGGACGTGCGCAAGGGCCGCCCCGCCAACAGCCAGACGGCGGAAGATTCCTACGATGCACTGAAGAAATATGCCCGCGACCTGACCGCCGACGCGGCCGAAGGCAAGATCGACCCGGTGATCGGCCGGGACGAGGAAATCCGCCGCACCATCCAGGTGCTTTCCCGCCGCACCAAGAACAATCCCGTGCTCATCGGCGAACCCGGCGTCGGCAAGACGGCCATCGTTGAAGGCCTGGCCAACCGTATCGTCTACGGCGATGTGCCCGAAACCTTGAAGGAAAAGAAACTGATGGTTCTGGACCTGGGCTCCCTGGTCGCCGGGGCCAAGTTCCGGGGCGAATTCGAGGAGCGCCTGAAGGCGGTGTTGAACGAAGTTACCGCCGCGGCGGGAGAAATCATCCTGTTTATCGACGAAATGCACACCATCGTCGGCGCCGGGGCGGCGGAAGGCAGCATGGATGCCTCCAACCTGTTGAAACCGGCCCTGGCCAGGGGCGACTTGCATTGCGTCGGCGCCACCACCCTCAACGAATACCGCAAGCATGTTGAAAAAGACGCGGCGCTCGCCCGGCGCTTCCAACCGGTCTTCGTCGCCGAACCGACGGTGGAAGACACCATTTCCATTCTTCGCGGCATCAAGGAAAAGTACGAGCTGCACCACGGGGTGCGAATCGCCGACGGGGCGCTGGTTTCGGCAGCGACGCTGTCCAACCGCTATGTCAGCGACCGCTTCCTGCCCGACAAGGCCATCGATTTGATGGACGAAGCGGCCAGCCGCCTGCGTATGGAAGTGGATTCCAAGCCCGAGGAAATCGACGAATTGGACCGGCGCATCATCCAGTTGAAAATCGAACGGGAAGCGCTGAAGAAAGAAGAAGACGCCGCTTCCCGGGACCGGCTGGGCAAGCTGGAAACGGAACTGGCCGATCTGGAGGAAAAATCCGCTGCCCTGACCAGCCAATGGAAAGCGGAAAAGGACGCGCTTGCCGGCGCCACCAGGATCAAGGAAGAACTGGAACAGGCCCGCATTACCGTCGAGCGGGCGATGCGCGACGGCGAATACGAAAAGGCCGGCCAGCTTCAATACGACCTGATCCCGGCCCTGGAACGCAAACTGGAAGAAGCCGACGCCGCCGGTGATGGCGCCATGCTGGAAGAAGCGGTGACGGCGGAACACATCGCCGCCGTGGTTTCCCGGTGGACCGGCATTCCCGTCGACAGGATGCTGGAAGGGGAGCGGGAAAAGCTGCTTCACATGGAAAAATCCTTAAGCGCCCGGGTGGTCGGCCAGGACGAGGCCCTGGCCGCCGTATCCGACGCCGTGCGCCGGTCCCGCGCCGGCCTGCAGGACGCCGCCCGTCCCATCGGCTCGTTCCTGTTCCTGGGGCCGACGGGCGTCGGCAAGACCGAGCTGACCAAGGCCCTGGCCGAGTTTCTGTTCGACGACGAGGCGGCCATGGTTCGCATCGACATGTCCGAATACATGGAAAAACACGCCGTGGCGCGGCTCATCGGCGCGCCGCCCGGTTATGTCGGCTACGAGGAAGGCGGCGCGTTGACCGAAGCCGTGCGCCGCCGTCCCTACCAGGTGATCCTGTTCGACGAGATCGAAAAGGCCCATCCCGACGCCTTCAACATCCTGCTGCAAATTCTCGATGAAGGCCGCCTTACCGACGGCCAGGGACGGACGGTGAATTTCGACAATACCCTGATCATCCTGACCTCCAATTTGGGTGGCGATATCCTGGCCATGCAGGAAGAAGGTCACGACAGCGATGAAATACGGGGCCAGGTGATGGAGGCGGTGCGCGCCACCTTCCGCCCCGAATTCCTCAACCGGCTGGACGAAATCATCCTTTT
>JAJRSS010000198.1:5000-40464 GCA_024278615.1 Alphaproteobacteria bacterium | reverse complement strand
GAATATCCTCACATCAGCGCCGTCCGGGTGCTCATGGAAACTTATGACGCCCTGTCCGGGGAAGGTACGGACAGGTTGGTGTATCGAACCCCAAGCGACAAGGTCAGACCCGGCTTCAACCCAAACCAGGTCCAGAACAAAATGGCCGCCGCCAGTCGGACGCGGCCGTCCGCCAGAAGGCCGGCGTCGGCGGCAAGGCTCCGATCCATGGGGTTTCACCGGGGCGGGAGATACGTCAAGGTTCTCAAGGGCACCCCGATACCCGTTCTCACCGCGAAAATTGTCGTGCTCATCCTGCTCAGCCTGATCGCCGCCATGGTGGTTACATGGCTGGCGGCGATGGTCATGCAGAAAATCCTTCAGATGGGAATCGATATGGATCCGGCGACAGTCGCCGATACGCAGTTCGCCATATTCATCTTAACCTTCCTGCTCAGCGCGATGTTCATGGGTCGTTCCGTGTCCCGCATGGAGATATTCACCACATCCACCGTCCGGGTGAAGCAAAAACCGGTAAGCCAGGGTGCCCCGCCGCCCATGCCGGAGCCCGTGCCGGAAGAAGAAGAGCCGGAGGAAGAAGAATCGGAGGAAGAAGACGCGGGGGAGAAAGCCGAAGAAGAACCCGAAATGGAGCCCCTGCCCGAGGAAGTCCCCCTGGCGCCCTATGCCGAGCAGCAGAAAACCTACCTCACCAATTTCCTCGATGAGGAAATGGCAAAATCCCCGGCCAATATAGGCACCATGGACAGCTTCAACCGTTTCGGGGTCAGCCTGTTCCTGGCCGGCGCGGCGGAAGTGCTATCCCGGGCGAAGGACCTGGAAGACGAAACGGCGGCCGAGGTGTTGAAGCAGAGCGTATTCCAGGTCGGCTTCAAACCGGAGCAGGCGAATTCCTTTGCCCATCGGTATCAGGAATACCTGCTGGCCGATGCCCGCTACATGCAGATTTTTCAATCCGGCCGCACCGCCATGACCGAGGCCCTGGAAGGGGCCGGCAACCCGCGCCTGCTGGCCAAGGCCCTTGAGACCTGGAATTCGTCAACCAGGAAAGACCGGGTTGAAGGGACGGTATCGGTCCTGTTTACCGACATCGCCGGTTCCACGGACATGACGGCAAGGCTGGGCGATCAACTGGCCCAGGAAGTGGTGCATACCCATAACCGGATCGTCCGCGACTCCCTGGTCGACTTCAACGGCAAGGAAATCAAGCACACGGGCGATGGCATCATGGCGTCCTTTGCCTCCGCGGCCAACGCCGTCGAGGCCTCGATCGAGATGCAGCGCAAGGCGGCAAAATCCAACCTCTCGAACGCCGACCGGCCGCTGCACCTGAAGATCGGCATCAATACCGGCGAACCCATAGAGGAAGACGATGACCTTTTCGGCGCCACGGTCCAGGTGGCGGCCAGAATTTGCGACAAGGCCGTTGCCGGTCAGACAATGGTCAGCGCCGTGGTGCTCAGTATCTGTAGCGGCAGCAAACTGAACTTCGTGGAACGGGGACAGTACCAAATGAAGGGTATCGCTGAACCGGTTAGCCTCTTCGAGGCCATATGGCGGGAAGACTACGTTCCCGAGGAAGCGCCGCCAAAGATGGAAACGGCGCCCCAACCCGTACCGGAAACGGCTCCCGACGCCGCCCAGGAAAATGCCGCGGCGGCGGAGGCAACACCTGATCCAGCCACCGATGAATTGCTCGCGTCGGGGGTAGCGCCTGCCGCTTCGCCCGAGCCGGTAATCGCCGAACCAGCGGTCGATGGGGCCGCCACGCCAACTCCCCAGGCTACTTCCGAGGCTGCTTCGGCACCCGCTGCCGCTGTCGAGAAAATAGGCGCCGGATAGACCCCACTTCCGGCGCTGGCCACCCTTGTGAAGGGGGCCCCCGGGGCTTTATCCCGGATTCTTAAATGCGGGGAGACGGCGAAATTACATCAATGGTTCACATGCCGACCGGATGGACCGGGGATTTGATTTATGGCCGGTGCTTGGCTGAAATCCGGGGGGAAAGAATTTTGGGGGCCGCCGTTTACCGGCAACCCCCATTTTTATTATGCCTCTAACCTGTCAAACTCGCCCACGGTTCTTTGATGGCATGGGACTTTACAGAAAGCGGTCGCAGTGGGTCAAGGGGCCTTGTGGCCAAAAAAAAGCCGCCTCCGAAGAGACGGCTGGAGTTTAACAGGGAGGCATCAAAGTGAATGGAACGAGACGTTGAGCTAATCAACGATGTCCCATTCACCAACCAACCTAATGGGAAAGTATTAAAAAATAATTAATAAAAAAGCTCCTTTTCAATACCTCTGAACCAAGGCGAATACAGGCATTTTTCGGTAAATCCTAACGTTTTTATTTTTTGAATACGGAATCTGCGCTTTGCCGGGCGACTTCCTTTTCCCTTATTGTTTCCCGTACCCGGGCGATTTCCGCCTCCAATTCAGCGATGTACTCGCCCAGGGCTTCGATGGACATCACATCCAGGTTCTTAACCTCTTGTTTTTTCTTGGGTTCCAGCTCCTCGATATCCATGGCGCAACGCTCCCGTTAGAGTGTATTTTCACCCCTATGTTAACATTTGGACCCGAAGTATCCATGACAGATCCGAGGTATCCATGACCATCCCTCAGTCCGTTTCCTGCATCGAAATCGATGGCCCCGGGGGGCCAAAGGTCCTGAAACCGGCCTTTCGCCCCATTTCAGGACCCGGACCCGGGGAGGTTCTGGTCCAGGTGGCGGCGGCCGGGGTTAACCGCCCGGACGTCCTGCAGCGCATGGGGCTGTATAACCCGCCCCCCGGGACAACCGATATTCCGGGGCTGGAAATCGCCGGAACGGTCGTCGAAACCGGTGAAGGGGTGGACGCCTGGGCGGTGGGCGAAGACCTGTGCGCCCTGGTCGCCGGCGGCGGGTATGCGGAATATTGCATCGCACCCGCGCCCCAATGTCTGCCCGTGCCCCCCGGCCTCAGCCTGGTCGAGGCGGCGGCCCTGCCGGAAACATTCTTTACCGTGTGGACCAATGTTTTCGAACGGGCCCGCCTGCTAGCGGGGGAAACCCTGTTGGTCCACGGCGGTACCAGCGGCATCGGCACCACAGCGATCCAGATCGCCAGCCGTTTGGGCTGCACGGTCATCACCACCGCCCGCACGGCGGCAAAATGTACCGCCTGCCTGGAACTGGGCGCCAGCTTGGCGATCAACTACGCGGAGGAGGATTTCGTCACGGCGGTCAAGGAATACACCGGGGGCAGGGGGGTGGACGTGATTCTGGACATGGTCGGCGGCGACTACCTGCCCCGCAACGTCCAGGCCCTCGCCCGGGATGGCAGGCTGGTCAATATCGCCTTCCTCCACGGCAGCAAGGTGGAACTGGATTTCATGCCGGTCATGCTGAAAAGGCTGACCCTCACCGGATCCACCCTTCGCCCCCAATCCATTGAACGCAAAGGAGAGATCGCCCAGGCGCTGCGGGAACAGGTGTGGCCGATGATCGCCGCGGGCGAAATCAAGCCGGTTATCCATGCTACTTTCCCCCTGGCTGAAGCCGCTGAAGCCCATGAACTAATGGAAAGCGGCGCCCACATCGGCAAGATCGTGCTGCGGACCGGGTTGTGACGTTTTAGCTCCCCTGATTTTGGCTTCCTGGCCCCGCGGCGGAGCGCCGGCCTGGAAAAGTGATGGAAAGAGACGGTTTACCCGGCCCGATAAATGGACTAACTAAGGGCCGAATCACCATGGACCGGGTCTTGGAATCCCGGGTTCAGCGTAAATTTTGGAAGGCATCTCATGTCGCATCCTCTCATGCCCAAGGCGACGGCCGTGTGGCTGGTGGAGAATTCCACCCTCACGTTCGAGCAAATCGCCTCTTTCTGCGGCATCCATCAACTGGAAGTACAGGCTATCGCCGATGGCGATGTGGCTATCGGCATGCAGGGCCTGGACCCGGTGGCCAACGGCGAACTGACTCAGGAAGAAATCGACCGCTGCGCCGCCGATCCTGACGCCAGGCTGGTTCCCGCCAAGCCCCGGGTCGAAGTGCCAAAGGCGCGCAAAAAAGGGGCCCGTTATACGCCCGTTTCCAAGCGCCAGGACCGGCCCGACGCTATCTCCTGGCTGCTGAAGAATTATCCCGAGTTGAGCGATGCGCAGGTTTCAAGGCTGATCGGCACCACCAAGCCGACCATCAACTCGGTTCGCGAGCGTACCCATTGGAACGCACAGAACATCAAACCACAGAACCCGGTGACCCTGGGGCTATGTACGACGGAAAACCTGGAAAAGCAGGTAGCCGTGGCCCGGGCCCGGGCGGGAACGGTCCATGCGCCCAGGGCCGAACCGGTTTCCTCGGTTCAACCGGCCGCCTCGGTTCGACCGGCGCCCAAGCCCGAGCCCCTATCGGCGGAAACCTTGTTTCCCAATGCTCCCAAGCCCGAGGAAAAGAAGGAAGAACCACTGGTCGACCCGTTTGCCCCTGCCGCTCCGGCGCCGGAAACCACGAAAACTCCCGAGTAATACCCAGCGGCCACATTCGCGACTAGGCGTTATACATGGCCAGCGCCGTATCGGACATGCGGTTGGAGAAACCCCATTCATTGTCGTACCAGGCCAGGATGCGGACGAAATTGCCGCCCACAACCTGGGTCTGGGTGGCGTCGAAGCTGGAACTGAAGGCGTTGTGGTTGAAGTCCACCGATACCAGCGGCGCCGTTACGTAACCCAGAACTCCCTTCAGCGGGCCTTCCGCCGCCGCCCGGCAGGCCTGGTTGATCTCATCCACCGTGGTGTCCCGGCCGGCGACGAAGGTCAGGTCGATCATGGATACGTTGGGTGTCGGCACCCGGACAGCGGTGCCGTCCAGCTTGCCCTGCAATTCGGGCAGCACCAGGCCCACGGCCTTGGCGGCGCCGGTGGAAGCGGGGATCATGGACACGGATGCCGCCCGCGCCCGGCGCAGGTCGCGGTGCAGGGTATCCACGGTGCGCTGGTCGCCGGTGAAGGAGTGAATCGTGGTCATGAAACCCTTTTCGATACCGACGGTCTTGTTGAGAACGTCGGCCACCGGGGCCAGACAGTTGGTGGTGCACGACGCGTTGGAACCCACCGTGTGGTCGGCGGTCAGCTTGTCGTGATTGACCCCGTACACCACCGTAAGGTCGACGTCCTTGGCCGGAGCCGATATCAGGACCTTTTTGGCCCCCGCTTCGAGGTGCAGGGCGGCCTTGGCCCGGTCGTTGAAGATGCCGGTGCTTTCATAGACGATATCAACACCCAATTCGCCCCAGGGCAGATTGGCCGGCTCCCGTTCGGCGGTCACTTTCATCGGGCCGCGGCCGGCGTCCATGGTGTCCCCGTCGACGGTTACCTCGCCGGGCAGAATGCCGTGGACGGAATCGTACCTCAGCAGATGAGCATTGGCTTCCACCGAGCCCAGGTCATTGATCGCCACCACTTCGATATCGTCGCGGCCGGATTCGATGAGCGCCCGGAAAGCCAATCGGCCAATGCGGCCAAAACCATTAATACCTACCCGTACCGACATTCAAATCTCCATATAAAAATTGTGGATGCTGTTTCTTATCCTATCACACCGTTTAACGTCAGGTTAACACCCCCCTGGGGTCGCGCGCCCATACCCGATCGTGTGGGAAGCGGGGTAATGCCGGGGGGTATTGACCTGATGCCCCGCCACGGTTGACGGCTTAACGGAGCAGCGCCTATCCTGCCTGCAATGAGTAATTAACAGTTCAGGGGATGGCAAGCCGTGACCGATACGATTATTCACATTCAGCCTAAGACCGAACAGGCGCGGGAACGCCTCGATCAGGCGGTGGCCCGGCTGGAAGGCGTTCTGGACAAGGTTGCCCGGTCCGGTCCTCAAAATGACGCCGGATCGGCCGCCAAACTGGAGTCCCTGGTGGAAGAAAACATCAGGCTCAAGGACTTGAACGAGAGCGTCGCCGGGCGTCTGGACCACGCCATAAGCCGTCTCAGCCGGGCGCTGGAAGGGGTGTAGACAGGTCCATGGGCCAGGTTACCGTCAACATCAACGGCCGCAATTTTCGGATCGCCTGCGACAACGGCCAGGAAGAGCACCTGGAAATGCTGGCCGAATACGTCAACAAGAAAATCGGCGAACTGGTCAGCGCGGTGGGCCAGGTCGGCGATGCCCACCTGCTGGTCATGGCCAGCGTGCTGATCGCCGACGAACTGTCCGATGCCCTGTCCCAGAAGGAAGGGGCCCGGCAGGAAGGAACGGCGGGAAATAATGGCCCCGGGGACAAGGCGCCGGAGATTTCGACCGATTTGGCGGCCCGTCTGAAGGCCGAGGACGCCCTGGGGTTTAATATGGAAACCCTGGCAAAACGCATCGAAATCATTGCCCAACGGCTCGAAGGGGCTTAGATTCACCCAAGACGGTTGCTGCGGGGCGCGTTTGGCTACGTATCCCTGGGGCCAATCAACCTCTAGGGAGCTGTCCCTGCCGGGCTCGTGGGCTCGGTATATGGCGCCCACCTGCAACAGCAGGCCACAGAGGATCCATCGGTCGACGACCATTGCGGCGCCGTCCCCTTATTCATCCCTAACCCCCGACCAGGACAAGCCCACGGGCCCGTTACCCAGCGGCCCGTTACAAGGGACTTTTTTTAGGCCAATGCCCAAGTTCAATCCTTCCGCCCATCCTCCCCCGCCAGCCTCTCCTCCCTCCTTGGCCCCTGATGCCGTGCTGGATAGGGAAAAAGATGCCATTCGCGCCCTCGCCCGGGTACGGCGCAGGGCCGCCCGCCAAGAGGCGCCGGCGGATGCGGGGGAACGGCTGGCGGACCGGTTTGAAGAGGCCATGGCGGAAATGGGATTGGATCAACCTTCGATCGTATCCGGGTTCTGGCCCCTGAAGGACGAGATCGATCTCAGGCCGTTGCTTGGCCGTCTCCATGGTCAGGGCTGGACCTGCGCCTTGCCGGTGGTAACCGGCCGGGGCCGGCCTTTGGTGTTCCGCGAATGGTCGCCGGGGGACAGGCTGGAAGAAGGCGGCTTCGCCACCCGCCATCCGCGGCGGTCGCAGCCGGAAGTCACCCCCCATGTGGTGCTGGTCCCCCTGCTGGCCTTCGACGAGCGGGGATTCCGGGTCGGCTATGGCGGCGGCTACTATGACCGCACGTTGGAGGCTTTGCGGCGGGCCGGGCCGGTGATCGCCGCCGGCGCCGCCTTCGCCGGACAGCGGATGAATGATGTTCCGCACGGCCGGCATGACCAGCCCCTGGACTGGGTGGTGACGGAAGCGATGGCGATGAAGGTTTCGCCATGAAAGTGCTTTTCTGCGGTGACGTGGTTGGGCAGAGCGGGCGGGCGGTGATCAACCAACACCTGGCCGGCCTTCGTCATCGCCTGGACCTGGACTTCGTCATCGTCAACGGTGAAAACGCCGCCCACGGGTTCGGCATCACGGAAAAAATTTGCAATGAAATCTTCGACGCCGGCGCCGACGCCATCACCACCGGCAACCACGTGTGGGACCGGCGGGAAATCATGAACACCATCGGCGATGAGCCCCGCCTGCTCAGGCCCCTCAACTATCCCGAGGGCACGCCGGGCAGCGGCTCGGGTGTCTTTCCGGCCGGCGGCGGGCGCACGGTGATGATCATCCACCCCATGGGGCGGCTGTTCATGGACGCCCTGGATGATCCTTTCGCCGCCGTCGATCAGGCGTTGGCCAATCACCGCCTGGGGATGTCGGTGGATTGCATCGTCACCGACATGCATGCCGAGGCGACCAGCGAGAAAATAGCCATGGGCCACCACCTGGACGGGCGGGTGTCCCTGGTCGTCGGCACCCACACCCACGTGCCCACCGCCGACGCCCAGATCCTGTCCGGCGGCACCGCCTACCAGACCGACGCCGGCATGTGCGGGGACTATGATTCGGTGATCGGCATGGCCAAGGAAACCGCCCTCGCCCGGTTCACCAGCAAGCTGCCCACCGGGCGGCTAGAACCGGCGGATGGCGAGGCGACACTATGCGCGGTGTATCTGGAAACCGACGACGAAACGGGCCTGGCCCGGCGCGTGGCGCCGTTAAGGGTGGGCGGCCGATTGGCGGAACAGTGGCCGGTTTGACACGATGGCGAGGAAACTGAACAAAAGAGCGCAAATCCACTGCCGCCGCCCCAATCTCGCCATACTGCTTTGTTAGCGAGTTATGAAGCATTAATATGCGGATTCGCCGCGTAAAAACTATTTGAATCAATTGCGTTCCAATTTGCCAAATCAGTAAGAAAAAAACATGGCCGGTCATTCCCAGTTCAAGAACATCATGCACCGCAAAGGTGCGCAGGACGCCAAGCGGGCCAAGATTTTCTCCAAGCACATCCGCGAATTGACCGTGGCCGCCAAGACCGGCCTTCCCGACCCGGCCATGAACCCGAGGTTGCGCTCGGCCATTGCCGCCGCCCGGGCGGTGAACATGCCCAAGGACAACATCGAACGGGCGATCAAACGGGGCGCCGGCGGCGGCGACGACACCAATTACGATGAAATCCGTTATGAAGGCTACGGGCCCGGCGGCGTGGCGGTGATAATCGAAGCCCTGACCGACAACCGCAACCGCACGGCGTCCGAGATCCGCGCCGCCTTCACCCGGCACGGCGGCAACCTGGGTGAAACCGGCAGCGTCAGTTTCATGTTCGAGCGCATCGGCCTCATTCATTACGACGCCAGCAAGGCCAGCGCCGACGACATGTTCGACGCCGCCCTGGAAGCCGGCGCCATCGAAGTTGAATCCGGCGACGCCGGCCATGAAATCAACTGTGCCGCCGACGACCTGAGCACGGTTCGTGACGCGCTGGAGGAAAAGTTCGGTGAAGCGGATGCCGCCCGCCTGGACTGGAAGCCGCGGACCATGGTGCCGGTGGATGAAGCGGCGGCGGAAACCCTGTTCAAACTGCTTGACGTGCTGGATGACAACGACGACGTGCAGCGGGTGGCGGTCAACTTCGAGGTGGCCGACGACGTGCTGGAGCGGCTTAGCGCTTAGGCCGGACAAATCCCGGGACGTCAAATAATCAGGGGTGCCTAAAACAAATAATGCCCAAAAAATCCGGGCGGTGAACATTGGGGAGGTCAACGGAACAATGCCCAAGAGGCCCAAGGAGGAAGGTTAAAAGTTCAGTGACAGGACCCAACAGACTCCTCGGATTGGACCCCGGCCTGCGTTTCACCGGATGGGGGGTAATTGATATTGACGGCAACCGCCTGAGCCACGTCGCCAACGGTGTTATTCGCACCGGTACCGGCCTGCCCATGAGCCAACGTCTGGTGCAACTCCATGAGCAACTGGCTGAAATCATCAAGCGCTACCGGCCCCATGCGGCGGCGGCGGAGGAAACCTTCGTCAACAAGAACCCGGCCTCCACCCTCAAGCTGGGGCAGGCCCGGGGGGTGGTCCTGCTAACCCCGGCACTGGCCGGGCTGATGGTGTCCGAATATTCGCCCAACCAGGTAAAAAAGTCGGTGACCGGCGCCGGCCACGGGGCCAAGGAACAGGTCCAGATGATGGTCCGCACCCTGTTGCCCGGCTGCGCCGTGGACAGTGCCGACGCGGCGGATGCCCTGGCCGTCGCCATCTGCCACGCTCATCACGTTCAGACCGCCGCCCGCATGCCGGCGGCGGCCAATGCGTAGGGAAAGGGGGAGGGGACCTTGATTGCCAAACTGACCGGCGTTGTGGATTCCCTGGGCCAGGACTGGGCGGTGATCGATGTGGCCGGCGTCGGCTATCTCGTTTTCTGTTCCGGCCGCACCCTGGCCCGCCTGAACCGGGGTGAAGCGGCCAGCATCCGAATCGAGACCCACGTCAGGGAAGACCACATCCATCTGTACGGATTCATGGACGCGGCGGAACGGGACTGGTTCCGCCTGCTGACCACCGTGCAGGGGGTGGGGGCCAAGGTAGGGCTGGCCATCCTGGGCTTGTTTGAACCCGACGGGCTGGTGCGCGCCATCGCCGCCGGCGACAAGGCGGCCATCACCCGGGCCAGCGGCGTCGGGCCCAAGCTGGCGGGCCGCATCGTCAGCGAGTTGAAGGACAAGGTGGGGGTCATGGTCCTGGGTTCGGCCGTCACCCCACCGGGCGCCGATGGCGTGTCCGCTCCGGCGGCCGCCAACGGGGCGGCGTCGGATGCGACTTCGGCCCTGATTAACCTGGGCTATAATCCGTCCCAGGCTTTGGGCGCGGTTTCCCAGGCGGCGACCAAGCTGGGCAGTGACGCGGGCATTGAAGCGCTGATCCGTGCCGGGCTCGCCGAGTTGAGCAGCGGAGAGCCTGCCCGGTGATTGAAGACCGCATCCTTTCCCCGGCCGAAACCTCCGGCGATCGCCAGGAGACCGGGTTGCGCCCTCACAGCCTGGGCGAATTCGTCGGCCAGGTCCAGGTGCGCGAGAACCTGGATGTTTTCATCAAGGCGGCCCGCACCCGCGGCGAAGCCATGGACCACGTGTTGTTCCACGGCCCGCCGGGACTGGGCAAGACCACCCTGGCGCAGATCGTCGCCCGGGAACTGGGGGTGGGATTCCGCGCCACGTCGGGCCCGGTCATCGCCCGGCCCGGCGACCTGGCCGCCATCCTTACCAACCTTCAGCCCCAGGACGTGCTGTTCATCGACGAAATCCACCGCCTGAGCCCGGTGGTCGAGGAAATCCTCTATCCGGCGATGGAGGATTTCCAGCTTGACCTGATTATCGGCGAGGGGCCGGCGGCCCGCTCCGTGCGCATCGATCTGGCGCCCTTCACTCTGGTCGGCGCCACCACCCGTTCGGGACTGATTACCAACCCCTTGCGCGAACGCTTCGGCATTCCCATGCGCCTGGTATTCTATACGCCGGAGGAATTGCAGCGCATCGTCGCCCGGGCGGCCAAACTGCTGAACATGGGCATGACCGCTGACGGGTCGGCGGAGATCGCCCGGCGGTCCCGGGGAACGCCCCGGGTCGCCGGCCGGCTGTTGCGCAGGGTGCGGGATTTCGCCGCCGTGGATGGCGATATCACCGTCGACGCGGCGATTGCCGGCATCGCCCTCGACCGGCTGGAAGTGGACAAGGACGGGCTGGACGCCATGGACCGGCGTTACCTTTCGTGTATCGCCGAAAACTACGGTGGCGGGCCAGTGGGGGTGGAAACCCTGGCCGCCGCCCTGTCCGAGCAACGCGACACCATCGAAGAAGTGATCGAGCCCTATCTGATCCAGCAGGGTTTCCTCATGCGCACGCCCCGGGGCCGGGCCCTGGCCGCCCAGGCCTATCACCGCCTGGGCCTGGCGGCGCCGGCGTCGGTTGGCCAACTGGAACTGGTGGCGGGCGGGGACGGCGCCGATGACTGAAACCGCATGCGATTCCACATGGGATTCCACATGGGATTCCGGGGGCCGGCACGTATTTCCCGTCCGCGTCTATTTCGAGGATACGGATGCGGGCGGCGTCGTTTATTACGCCAACTACCTGAAATACGCCGAACGGGCGCGTACAGAATTCCTGCGCGGCCTGGGGGTGGAAAGCTCCCGGCTATTGGCCGAGGACGGGGTATCCCTGGTGGTCCGCCATTGTACCGCGGACTACAAGCGGCCGGCGCGCCTGGACGACCGGCTGAAAGTGCTCTCCCGGCTGTTGGGGCTGGGCGGCGCCTCTTTCCTGGCCGAACAGCGCATCGAAAGGGACGGCGGCGAATTGGTGCGCCTGAACCTCAAGCTGGCCTGCGTCAACCGCGGCGGACACCCGGTGCGCATGCCGGAAAAACTGCGCACTCCACTTAACAAGTTTTTTGACACAAAACGGCGAGATTGACCGAATGGAAGGCAATATTGTTGACGCGGTGACCTTGGGAGGTTCGGTGGCGGCCACGGACTTTTCCATGTTTTCCCTGTTTCTCAGGGCCGACGTGGTGGTCAAGGCGGTAATCATTGGGCTGCTGCTTGCTTCGATCTGGTGCTGGACCATCATCTTTCAGAAGATCGTGAACCTCAGACGGTTGAACGCCCAGGCCAGCCAGTTCGAATCCGACTTCTGGTCCGGCGGTTCCGTGGATGATCTGTACGACGGCATCGGTTCCCATCCCCCGGACCCCATGTCGGCTATTTTCGTCGCCGCCATGCGCGAATTGCGCCGCGCCGAGGCAAAGGGCACCCGGTCACCCAACGGCGATCAGGTAGGCCTGAGCGACCGCGCCGAGCGGGTGATGCAGATCGCCGTTACGCGGGAGATGGATCATGTTGAACGTCACATGACGTTTCTCGCGTCCACCGGAGCAACGGCGCCTTTCATCGGCCTGTTCGGCACCGTTTGGGGGATCATGAACAGCTTCCAGGCCATCGCCGCCAGCAAGAACACCAGCCTTGCCGTCGTCGCGCCCGGCATCGCCGAGGCCCTGTTCGCCACCGCCCTGGGGCTGCTGGCGGCCATTCCGGCGGTGATCGCCTTTAACAAGCTGTCCAAGGATATTGACCGCTACGCCGCCCGGCTGGATACCTTTACCGGCGAATTCTCGTCCATCATTTCCCGGCAGATGGAAGAGTAGGTAAAACACCATGGGCGCCGCGACCTCTCATCCCCAAATGTCCCGCCGCCGGTCCCGCCGCCGGGCAACCCGGCCGATGGCCGAAATCAACGTCACGCCCATGGTCGATGTGATGCTGGTGCTGCTGGTGATCTTCATGGTCACGGCACCGCTGCTGACCGTCGGCGTCGAGGTGGACCTGCCAAAAACCAAGGCGGCGGCCATTCAGGGGCAGGACGAACCTCTGGCCATCACCGTCGGCAAGGACGGCCAAGTTTATTTGCAGGAAACCGCGCTGGAATTGGAAACCCTGGTCCCCCGGCTGCAAGCCATTACCGGCAATAACCGGGAAGCGCGGATTTTCATTCGTGGCGACAACGACATCAACTACGGCCGGGTCATGAAAGTGATAGGCATCATTAACAGCGCCGGTTTTTCCAAGGTGGCCCTGGTTACGAGCCGGGCGGACGCGGGTGGAAAGCCCAAAAAGAAAAAAGGTTCGGAGTAGCGGTCATGCGCGGAGGACTTTTCGCATCCGTATTCATGCACGTGATGATCGCCGTGGTGGCGTATTATGGTATTCCAACCCTGCGAAGCGACTTGCCGCCCGCCGATACACCCATCGTCGTTGAACTGGTCACCGTGGCCGAAACGACCAATGCGCCGCCACCACCGCCGCCCAAGCCGAAAAAGGAACCCAAAAAAGCCGAACCGCCACCGCCGCCCGAGCCGCCCAAGGTCGTGGCCACGGTGCCGCCCCTTCCCGAGCCTGAGCCCGAACCGGAGCAGGAGCCGGTGGCTACCGCCGCGCCGCCGCCCCCGCCCCAACCTAAGGCCAAGGAGAAACCTAAACCCAAGCCCAAGCCGGTGGTCAAGCCCAAGAAGTTGTCCAAGAAGGCGCCCAAGAAGCTGGCCAACCTGAGACCGCGGAAAAAGCCCAAGCCGCCGGACGCCTTTGCCGCGGTGCTCAAGACCGTGGAGAAGCTCAAGAAGCAGGCGCCGCAGGTCAAGGATAAAAAGGAAGAAAAGAAAAAGACCAAGCAGGAGGAATCCTTTGAATCCCAGATCGCCAAGGTGCTGACCAGGAAGCGCTCCCAAGATGCTTCCCGCCCGGTGACCATCAGTGAAATCGATCTGGTGCGCGACCAGATCGCACGGTGCTGGAACCTGCCGGCCGGGGCCAAGGACGCGAAAGACCTGGTTATCGAGGTCAAAGTGCAGATGAACCAGGACGGCACCGTCCGTTCAGCCGCCATTCAGAACAGATTGCTTATGCAACTGGACGGTTTTTACCGCTCGGCGGCGGAAAGCGCCCTAAGGGCGGTATTGAACAAGAGGTGCCAACCCTTCAAACTGCCTCCGGCAAAATATGAACGGTGGAAAACAATGACCCTAACTTTCAATCCCAGCGAGATGTTTGGGACATGACGGCCAATCACCCAACCCGGAATCGCAAAACCGCAATCAGGCAGCCGTGGATCATGGCCGCCGCTTTGCTGATGGTCCTGGCCGTCGCCTGGCCGGCGAGGGCGGAACTGAAGATCGACATTACCCGGGGCACGGTCGAACCCATGCCCATCGCCATCACCGATTTCTATGGCGAAAGGCTGGAAGAAGGCCAGTTCGGCATAGACATCGCTACTGTGGTCTCCAACGACCTCGAGCGCTCCGGGCTGTTCAAGCCAATCGATTCCCGGGCCTTCATCCAGACTGGCGAGTCCCTGAATTCCCTGCCCAGGTTTGGCGATTGGCGGGTGATCAACGCCCAGGCTTTGGTGCAGGGGCGGACGCAGACCATGCCCGATGGCCGCCTGAAGGTTGAATTCCGCTTGTGGGACGTGTTCGCCGAACAGCAGATGGTGGGGCTGGCGTATTTCACCGTTCCTAAAAACTGGCGCCGTGTCGCCCACATCATCGCCGACGCCATTTACAAGCGCATCACCGGTGAAGACGGCTACTTCGATACCCGCATCGTCTATATCGCCGAAAGCGGAAAGCAGGACCGAAGAATAAAGCGCCTGGCGATCATGGACCAGGACGGCGAAGGCCACCGTTTCCTGACCGACGGCTCGTCGCTTGTCCTGACCCCCAGGTTTTCCCCCACCCAGCAGGAAATCACCTATCTTTCCTATCACGGCAATTTGCCCCGGGTTTATATCTTTCACATCGATAGCGGCCGCCAGGAAGTGCTGGGCGAATTTCCCGGCATGACCTATGCACCCCGGTTCTCGCCCGACGGCAAGACGGTGATCATGAGCGCCGCCAAGGACGGCAACTCGGAGATCTACACCATGGATCTCGGCACCCGGGCGCTGAAGAAGCTGACCAACCATTCGGCTATCGACACCTCGCCAAGTTTTTCGCCGAACGGCGAGCGGGTGGTTTTCAATTCCGACCGGGGGGGCACGCAACAGCTCTATATCATGGATGCCGACGGCAACGGCGTCACGCGGATCAGCCACGGCCAGGGCCGCTATGCCACCCCCGTATGGTCGCCCCGGGGCGATCTTATCGCTTTTACTAAAATGTACCGGGGGCAGTTCTACATTGGCGTCATGCGCACCGACGGCAGCGGAGAACGGCTGCTGGCCGAGGACTTCCTGGTTGAAGCGCCCACATGGGCGCCCAACGGACGGGTATTGATGTTTTTCCGCAAAGAGCCGACCAAGAAAGACGGCAGCGGCGGACGTTCACGACTCTTTTCCGTCGACTTGACGGGACAAAATGAACGCGAAGTCATTACGCCCATAGATGCCTCCGATCCTGCGTGGTCCCCCTTGATTCCATGAACAGGGCGGCATATAGTTCAGTATCTAAAAGGGTTATTAGCAATTTTGTGAAATTTTTAGTTTTTTTTCAAAGACAAAACCAAACATGCTTTGCAGGGAAATTGAATAGTCGTTGCTGTTTACCCAGCGAATGTTGTATCGAGTCAAAGGCTATGGCCATGAGGAGATTTATTAAATGCGCCTTAAGTTAATCAGCATGGTGGTGGCATTCGCCTTCGTCGCCGCCTGCGAAACAGCTCCCGAGCAGAGCGCCGCCAGCAGCGGCACCGGGGCTTCCACCTCTTCAACTTCTTCAACCACGACCTCCTCCTCAACGACCTCCTCCGCGACGGTGGCGCCGCAGCCCCAGGGGCCGCAAGCGGGTTCCCAGGAGGACCTTGTGGTCAACGTGGGGGATCGTGTTTTCTTTGGTTTCGACAAGTACAACCTGACCGGGGAAGCCCGCAGCGTGCTGGAAAAACAGGCCGCTTGGCTGAAACGGTATCCCTCGGTAACGGTGATGATTGAAGGCCATGCGGATGAACGGGGCACCCGGGAATACAACCTGGGCCTTGGCGATCGCCGGGCCAACTCGGTCAAGGATTATCTGGTCGCCTTGGGCATTAGCCCGGGCCGGATAAAAACCATATCCTACGGCAAGGAACGCCCCGTGGCGCTCGGCTCCAACGAGCAAGCCTGGGCGCAAAACCGCCGGGGGGTGACCACCGTAACCCGGGCAGCGGGCAGCTAAGCACCGGCCACACCAACCCCGGTGACGTGTTTGGGCGCTTGCTCTTCCGGCGGGATGGGCAAGCGCCCTAATTTTGCCCAGAATGGGGTTCACGGTTCCGTTCAGCGGTTGGATTCGGGGTCTTGTCCGATGAAGGCGCTCCTGTTCGGCATTGATCACCGCAAATGAAATTGATTGATCGCCAATTGGTTTTTTATGCCGTATCCCCCACGGCTGGGATTTCCAGGGCGAAGGGAACCAAGGATGATGAGGGTTATGAGATGAAGCAGGGGTTTGGGTTTTCCGGGTTTGTGTGGAGAGGAATTGCGGCGGTGCTGTTGCCGGCCGTTGCGCCGTTGGCCTTCGCCCTTGCGGCCGCGACCATGACGGCCTTGGCGGTGCCGGCCCAACCCCTCGCCCAATCCCTGGCTCAAAACCTGGCCCAGGCCGGCGTCCTGACTTCGCTGTTGGAACGGATCAAGCGGCTGGAACGGGACATCCGCACGTTGAATGTTCAGATTTCAAAAGGCGGCGCAACGCCCCCCCTGGCTGTCGATAGTGCTGCCGGTACGACTTCATCGGACAGCGGCCGGCCGGCCATTGCCCGGCTGGAAGTCCGGCTGACCGCTTTGGAAGAAGAGTTGAGATTGGCTACCGGCACGGCGGAAAACATCAGCTACGAATTGCAACTGGTTAAACAGCGTATCGAAAAACTGGTCAGCGACGTGGATTTCCGGCTCACCGCGTTGGAGCAACGCCGCCCGGCCGCCGCCGGCGTGGCGCCGCCGCAAATTTCCGCCGCACCTTCTCCCCCGGCGGTTCAGACCCAACTGCCGGGCGCCAGCCAACCGGGAACCCTGGGGGTTATTCCCCAATCGGACGTGCCGGCCATCACGACAGGCGCGGTGGCGCCGCCGGCGGGCCAGGATGGCCCCGTGGCCGCCCTGGAAACGGCTCCGGACAGCGTATTGCCGGAAGGTACGCCCATGGAGCGCTTCGACTATGCCTTTTCACTCCTCAGGAAGAACGACTATGAGGCCGCCAAGGAGGCGTTCACCGCCTTCATTGAAGCCCATGGCGATGACCCCCTGGCCGCCAACGCCCGCTTTTGGCTGGGCGGCACCTACTTCGTGCGCGGCAAATACGTTCGCGCCGCCGAGATCTACCTGAAGGGGTACCAGTTAAATCCCAAGGGTGCCAAGGCGCCGGACACCCTGCTCAAGCTTGGCATGTCCATGGCCCGGCTGGACAAGAGCAAAGAGGCCTGCGCCGCCTTCGCCAAGTTGAGCAAGGAGTTTCCCAAGGCCCCGGCCCGGATCAAAAGGGACTTGGACCGCGAAAAGAAAAACAATAACTGCAAGTGACGGCCCGGTCTGAAAGCCCGCCTTGGGAAGTGGCCCCTATTTCCGGTGCCGGAATTGGTGACGGCGGCATTACGGATTCGGTTTTCGCCTCCCTGATGGACGCCTTGGGGCCCTTCGAATCGGCCCCTCGCCTTGGCGTCGCCGTTTCCGGCGGCGGTGACAGCATGGCCCTGGTCTTGCTGGCCCACGGCTGGGCCCGCGAACGGGGTGGCCGGGTGACGGCGCTGACCGTGGACCACGGGCTGCGGCCGGAATCCACCGACGAAGCAAAACGGGTCGCCCGGTGGCTGGGTGCGCGGGGCATTGACCACCGCGTGCTTGCCTGGACCGGCGCCAAACCCGCCTCGGGACTTCAGTCGGCGGCGCGCGACGCCCGCTACCGCCTGTTGGCCCAATGGGCCAGGGATGCCGGCGTCCTTCACCTGCTTGTTGGCCACAACCAGGAAGATCAGGCTGAAACCTTCCTCATGCGTCTTGAAAAGGGCAGCGGGGACGTGGGCCTTTCAGCCATGGCGGCGGTTACCGAGTTGCCGGCGGTGCGCCTGTTGCGTCCACTGCTGGGATGTGGGCGGGACGATCTGCGGACGACGCTGTGCCGGTTCGGGCAGCCGTGGATCGAGGATCCATCCAATCAAAACCGAAAATTTGCTCGCATCAGGGTCCGCCGGCGACTGCCGTCCCTGGGCAGGACGGGGCTTTCGCCCCAACGGCTGGCGGCGGAGGCGGCGCGGTATGGGAAAAAACGGATCGCGCTTGATAAATCCGTCTCCGACTTCCTTGCCCGGCATGCCCAGGTGTTGCCCGCCGGCTACGCCCTTGCCGAAGAAAAGGTTTTCACCGGTGCCGGGGTTGCCAAGGAGATCTCGCTTCACGCCCTTGGACGGCTGGTGACCTGTGTCGGCGGCGGCGCCTATGCTCCCCGCCGGTCCAAACTGGCGGCCCTTCACCAAAGCCTTGCCGAAGGAAACCTGGGTCCGGGGCGGACCCTGGCCGGATGCCGGATTTTACCATGGAAAGGCCGGATTCTGGTCTGTAGGGAAACCCGGAAAAGGGGCCGGGAAGGGGAAACGAAGGGCATCAGCGCTGTTGGCGGCGAAATGTATTGGGACGGCCGGTTCAGGGTCCGGTTTGCCCGGGGAACGGTTGGCCGGGAATTTAATTTGGCTTATCTGACCCGGGACGGATGGGCCGAAATCCTCTCCCAATGGCCGGATTTGCGCCAAACGGCCATTCCGCCGGCGGTCCGGCCTTCCCTGCCGGCGATCCGCGACCGGGAAGGGGTGGCGGTGGTGCCCCATTTGGGCTACCAAAGGCCTGATTTGGGCTACTTTAGGCAAGGTGGGCTCGGTAAATTGGCTGTTTCCATGGAATTCAGGCCGGCCAATGCCTTGGGCGGGATCGGCTTCCATGTTGGCTACCATATTGCATAAGTGCCGTGGCATGCTATCTCTAGAGGGCAAGAATACTTCCGGCCAAGGGGTGTTTGCGCCCTGAACCCGCGGTCAAACTCCCTGTTTGTTGAAATCTTAACCGGGAGCACGTTAGCACTGTGGGGGGCTGGTATTAGGCTGTGAAGAAAGGACACGGACTTGAATTTCAGTAAGAATCTGGCGCTGTGGGTCATCATTGGCCTTTTGGTGTTCGCCCTGTTCAACCTGTTCCAGGGTCCGTCCCCCCGCGGCCCCCAGACTCCCGTGGCTTTTTCAGATTTTGTCGTTTCGGTCGAAAAAGGCGAAATCCGCGATGTGACCATCAAGGGCAACAATATCGACGGCCACTATCAGGATGGCAGCGCTTTTGTAACCTACGCCCCCAATGACGCCAATCTGGTTTCCCGGCTAACCGACCGGGGCGTGCGAATTACCGCCGTGCCGGCGGAAGAGGACGCGCCCACCCTGTGGGGTATCCTCATATCCTGGTTCCCCATGTTGCTGCTGATCGGCGTGTGGATATTCTTCATGCGCCAGATGCAGTCCGGCAGCGGCAAGGCGATGGGTTTCGGCAAGTCCCGGGCCCGCCTGCTGACCGAAAAAACCGACAGGGTTACGTTCGAAGATGTGGCGGGCATCGACGAAGCCAAGCAGGAGCTGGAGGAAATCGTCGAATTTCTCAAGAACCCGCAGAAGTTCCAGCGCCTCGGCGGAAAAATCCCCAAAGGCTGCCTGCTGGTGGGGCCTCCGGGCACCGGCAAGACCTTGCTGGCCCGCGCCATCGCCGGCGAGGCCAACGTGCCGTTTTTCACCATTTCCGGTTCGGACTTCGTCGAAATGTTCGTCGGTGTCGGCGCGTCGCGGGTGCGCGACATGTTCGAACAGGGCAAGAAGAACGCCCCGTGCATCATCTTCATTGACGAAATCGACGCCGTCGGCCGTCACCGGGGCGCCGGCCTGGGTGGCGGCAATGACGAGCGCGAGCAGACCCTGAACCAGCTTCTGGTGGAAATGGACGGCTTCGAATCCAACGAAGGGGTGATCCTGATTTCGGCCACCAACAGGCCGGACGTTCTCGACCCGGCCCTGCTGCGCCCGGGCCGTTTCGACCGTCAGGTGACCGTCCCCAACCCGGATATCCTGGGCCGCGAGAAAATCCTCAAGGTCCACATGCGCAAGACGCCCCTGGCGCCCGATGTCGATGCCCGGGTGATTGCCCGCGGCACGCCCGGCTTCTCCGGCGCCGATCTGGCCAACCTGGTCAACGAGGCGGCGTTGCTGGCCGCACGGTCGAGCAAGAAGATGGTCACCATGGCCGACTTCGAGGCGTCCAAGGACAAGGTGATGATGGGCGCCGAGCGGCGCTCCATGGTGATGACCGACGACGAGAAAAAACTCACCGCTTTCCATGAAGCCGGTCACGCGCTGGTCGGCATGCACATGCCCAAGTCCGATCCCCTGCACAAGGTGACCATCATCCCCCGGGGGCGCGCGCTGGGCGTGACCATGAACCTGCCGGAGCGGGACCGCTACAGCTATTCCAAGGTCGAGTTGGAGTCCCGGCTGGCAATGATGTTCGGCGGCCGTGTTGCCGAGGAACTGGTCTTCGGCAAGGAAAACGTCACCACCGGCGCCGGCAACGACATTCAGCAGGCTACCGCCATGGCCCGGCGCATGGTCACCGAATACGGGTTTTCCGAAAAGCTGGGTCCGCTTCGTTACAATGACAACGACGAGGAAATCTTCCTCGGCCATTCGGTTACCCAGCACAAGAACGTGTCCGACGCCACCGCCGGCCTGATCGACGAAGAAGTGCGCCGGCTGGTGGAAGAAGCGGAAGGAAAAGCCCGCAAGGTGCTGACCGAGCACCGGGTCGACCTGGACCGTATCGCCGAGGCGCTCTTGGAATATGAAACCCTGACCGGCGATGAGGTCAAGGCCCTGCTCAGGGGTGAACCCATCGTCCGCGACGACCAGGACGACATGCACAAGGAAGGCGGGCACCGGGCTTCGGTGCCGACCAGTGGCGACAAGAAAAAGCGGCCCCCGGGCGGCTTGGAGGCCGAGCCCCAACTCGGAACCTGATGGATTCCGGCGCCCGCCCGCCGGTCTTTGCCGGGCTGGCTCTCGACCGCCCCCTGATCATGGGCGTGGTCAACGTTACCCCCGACAGTTTTTCCGACGGCGGCGAAACCTTTGACGCCGCCACCGCCATCGCCCGTGGACAAGCCATGGCCGAAGAAGGCGCGGCGATCATCGATGTGGGCGGGGAATCCACCCGGCCCGGCGCGCCGCCCGTTTCCGTCGGCGAGGAACTGGCCCGGGTGTTGCCGGTGGTGCGGCAACTGGCCGCCGGCCCCGCCGGCGCCATTGTTTCCATCGATACCCGCCGCGCCGCCGTGATGAAGGCGGCGGTGGATTCCGGCGCCGCCATCATCAACGATATCACGGCCCTGGAAGGATCCCGGGAAGCAGACGCGGACTCCCTTGCCGCCGCCGCCGAAACCGGCGCTTCGGTAATTCTCATGCACATGCAAGGGGATCCCCTGACCATGCAGGAGAATCCCCAATACGAAGACGCGGCCCGGGAAGTCCATGACTATCTGGCGTCCCGGGTGGCGGCGGCGGAAGCCGCCGGCATTCCACGCGCGCGCATCGCCGTCGATCCGGGCATCGGCTTCGGCAAGACCCTGGACCACAACCTGGATATCCTGGGCCGGTTGTCCCTTTACCGGGACCTGGGGTGCGCCGTGGTTCTGGGAGTGTCCCGCAAAAGCTTCATCGCCCGCATTGGCCGGGGCGGGCCGGCGGATCGGCGGCTGGCCGGTTCCATCGCCGCCGGCCTGGCCGGCATCGCCGGCGGGGCGCATATCCTGCGGGTTCACGACGTTGCCGAAACCCGCCAGGCGCTGGATGTCTGGGCGGCCATACAGGGTTTCCGGGAAGCGCGGCCGGGACCGGCGTGAATGTAAAATTCTGTAACAAAATTTTAACGGCGAATCTGCGACAACTGTCGTAGAACATGTTCACGGCGGGGCCGGGAAATGGTTCTCCTCAAGACCCTGGCCCCAATATCCCGGCTAACGGTACACCCGGGCCAAGGAAAAAATTGAAAAACGCGGATGAACCCATGACCCGCAAGCTGTTCGGCACCGACGGAATTCGCGGCGCCGCCAATACGGAACCCATGACCGCCGAGACGGTGCTCAAGGTGGGCATGGCGGCGGCGGCCTATTTCACCCGCGGCGTCCATCAGCACCGGGTGGTCATCGGCAAGGACACCCGCCTTTCCGGTTACATGATCGAACCCGCGTTGACCGCCGGTTTCGTCTCCATGGGCATGGATGTGGTGCTGGTCGGTCCCATGCCGACGCCGGCCATCGCCATGCTTACGCGGTCACTCAGGGCCGACCTGGGGGTGATGATTACCGCTTCCCACAATCCTTTCGAGGACAACGGTATCAAGCTGTTCGGGCCGGACGGCTTCAAGCTTGCCGATGAGGTGGAGGCGGAAATTCAAAGACGGGTGGACAACGGGGTGACGGACGGCCTGGTGCCTTCCGGGCTGTTGGGCCGCGCCGTGCGCCTGGATGATGCCGGGGGCCGTTACAACGAATTCGTCAAGCAGACCTTTCCCCGCGGCCTGCGGCTGGAAGGTTTGAAAATCGTCGTCGATTGCGCCCACGGCGCCGCCTACAAGGTGGCGCCCGAGGTATTGTGGGAGCTGGGGGCCGAAGTCTTCCCCATCGGCGCTTCCCCCGATGGTTTCAACATCAACCAAGATTGCGGCTCCAACCATCCCCAGCTAATGTGCGAACAGGTCCGCAAGATGGGCGCCGACCTGGGCATTTCCCTGGATGGCGACGCTGACCGGGTGCTCATCGCCGACGCCGACGGGAACTTGGTGGACGGCGATCAGCTCATGGCGGTGGTGGCCCACCACTGGGCGGAGGAAGGCCGGCTTCGCGGCGGCGGCGTGGTCGCCACGGTGATGTCGAATTTGGGCTTCGAAAGGCATTTGGAAAGCACCGGGCTGAAGCTGGTCAGGACCCAGGTGGGTGATCGCTACGTGGTCGAACACATGCGGCGCCATGGCTTCAACCTGGGCGGCGAACAATCGGGTCACATCATCCTCAGCGATTTTGGCACCACCGGCGACGGGCTGATCGCCGCCCTGCAAGTGCTGGCGGTGATCATCTTCAAGGGCAAGCCGGCGAGCGAGGTTTGCCGGGTGTTCGAACCGTTGCCGCAGATATTGCGCAACGTGTGCTTCAACGGCGCCATGCCGTTGGAGGTGGATTCCGTCAAACGGGCGATCACCGACGGCGAGAGCCGCCTGGGCGGCAAGGGCCGGCTGCTGATCCGCAAGTCGGGCACCGAGGCGCTGATCCGGGTCATGGCCGAAGGCGAGGACGAAGCCCTGATCGCCGCCGTGGTCGGCGAAATCGTCGAGGCGGTGGAACGGGTTTCCTAGGGCATTCTTCGACCCGATTGAAACCGCCGGCGCCCGGGGACCAAATCACTGGATTTTAAATTACCGAAATATTGGGCCGGGGGGACTGGTTCAGGGATTCGGCGATGATGGACAGCCCCTTCTCAAGCCGTTGATGGCTGCTGATGGGGCCCAGGCAAACGCGTACAGCGTGGAGAGGCTTGTTCCTGCCGACCATAAAGGCGTCCGCCGGTATGACCACCACGCCCCGGTTTTGAAGGTGGGAAGTGAATTCTCCGGCGCGCCAGGGCTCGGGAAGGGGGATCCACATGTGGAAACTGTCCGGGTGAGTGATGCAGGAAACGCCGGTCAAGGCCCGCCGGGCGATCTGTTGGCGCGTTCGCGCTTCTTTCCGCTGCCACCGGGCCATGTGATCGGCGCTGCCGTCCTCGATCCACCGGCTGGCGATTTCGGCCGCCAGCGGTGTCGCCATGCGGCACAGGGAACGGGTAACGGCGCCCAACCGCCGTGCCATCCCATCGGGGGCGACCACGTAACCGACCCGGAGGCCAGGCGCCAGACTTTTCGACAGGCTGGTAATGAAGTAACTGATCTCGGGAGCCATGGCGGCGAGGGGTGGCGGCCGGTCCGCCGGCAGGAATCCGTAAACGTCGTCTTCGATGATGGTGATGTCATGGCGGCGGGCGATATCGACGACTTCCTGGCGGCGGTTTTCGGACATGATGGTGGCAATGGGGTTTTGCAATGTGGGCATGCAGTAGAGGGTCTTGGCCTGATTGTCGCGGCAGGCCTCTTCAAAGGCGTCCGGGCGCAGGCCATCGCCGTCCATGGCCACGCCGACAAGACGAAGCTGGAGAAAACCGGCCAGTTCCCTCAGCCCCGGGTAGGTCAGTTCCTCGGTCAACACCACATCACCGGGGCGGGTGAGGGCCATGAGGGTGATCGACATCCCATGTTGCGCGCCGTTGCACACGGCCACCCTCTTGGCGGGCGCGGTCAGGCCGGTGCGGGAAATCCACCGGGCGGCGGTTTCCCTGTGGCGCCGAATGCCCACATCGGGCTGGTAATCCATGAGTGAAGAAAGCCCGCCTTCCGCCCCCAGGGTGGCCAGGGTGCGGGCCAGCCATTGGTCGCCATCGCCGGTCGCCGGCAGGTTGAGGCCGAAGTCGTAGGGAACAGGCTGATCTTCACCGATAACGGTAAGGCGCAATGCCTCGCCGCTTCCGGACCTGCCGCGGACAAAGGTTCCCCGTCCCACTTCTCCGGTGACCAACCCCCGCCGCCGGGCCTCCCCATAGGCACGGCTGACCGTGCCCACGGTCACCCCCAGCCGGTTGGCCAAGTCCCGGTGGGTGGGCAGCCGGGTTCCCGAGCCCAGCGCGCCACTACCCACATCTTCGGCCAGGGCATCGGCGACGGCCAGGTAAAGGGGCCCCTTGCGACCCTCCAGGTGAGGAGTCCAAATTGTCACGGTGACAATAAATACATTGACCGGTAAATTGTGTCAATATTATATGATTTTCTTATGAAATTGGGGCGTAAACCGAGGAATTATGGTTATGAGGCGGATAAATTGTCTTGATACAATAAACGACCGGGTTAGTTTTGATGCCCCGCCCCTCACCTGGAGGGAATGGTTCGACACCGGCATCGAGGCGGAAAAACCTTTCTGGCGGGCCTAGGCGAATGCCCCAGGCAGCCTCGGACGCCGCCGCTAAAACCTCGGCTATCCTCCCGGAACCCCCCGTTCCCCGCCGGCGGCTCCTCGCCGCCTATGGGGCGGCGGCGCTGGTTATGATCATCTGGGGCGCTACTCCGGCGGCGACCAAATACGCCGTATCGGAAATTGACGCCGTTACCGCCGGCGTTCTGCGCACGGTTATCGCCGCCGCCTTTACCCTGCCCGCGGCCTTTATCGGGCGCATGCGGTTGCCCCGGGACCGGGGCCAGTGGGGCCTACTGGCCCTGTCGGCGGCGGGAGGGTTCCTGGGTTTCACCCTTCTTTTCAGCCTCGGCGTGCAGATGACCTCCACCGCCCACGCGGCGTTGATCAACGCCTCTATTCCCGTTTTTGCCGGGACCTTCGGCGCCCTGGCCGAACGGCGCGCCCCGGGGTTCAGATGGAGCCTGGGCGTTCTCGTCTCGCTGACCGGTATCGCCGCCCTGATCGGATTTCGCAATGGTGGCGGTGGCGAGGCGACGATTGCCGGCGATCTGGTGTGTGTCGCATCCTCTATCTGTGCCGGGATCGGGTATGTGGCCGGCGGCCGCCTTTCGGTCCGCATGGGATCCCTCAGCACCACCTTCTGGAGCATCGGCCTGGCCGGATTGGCCCAGGCGGTCCTGGTGTGGGTCTTATGGGGGGCCACGGACTGGTCCCAGGTCACCCAGGCGGGGTGGGGCGGTATCTTCTATCTGGCTTTGGGCTCATCCATTCTCGGCTATATTTTCTGGTATTGGGCGTTGGCGGTTGGCGGCGTCGTGCGCATGGCGCCCGTGCAGTTCGTCATGCCGGTCGTCAGCCTGACCCTGGCCGTGGTGCTGTTCGGGAAAACCCTGACCCTGCCCATCCTGTTGTCGGCGGCAGCCATCGTTGGCGGCATCGCCGTTGCCAGGAAACGATGAGAATCGGCGATGAGAATCGGTGGTGAGGGTAGGGCAAAGGGGACGCCTGATGAGTGTTGAGATATTTCCGACGCCGGGACCGGCCGCTTCTTTGTCGCCCATGTTGCGCCGAATTTTGATATAGAGGACCCCATGGAACTGCCCGATCTCAAGGAACTGGAAGCCGCCGCCCAGGTGGTCTACGGCCACATGCCACCGACGCCCCAAATTTGCTGGCCCCTGTTGTGCGAACGCACCGGGGCGGAAGTCTGGGTCAAGCACGAAAACCACACCCCCATCGGCGCCTTCAAGGTGCGCGGCGGGCTGGTCTATATGGATGCCTTGCGCCGGCAACAGCCGGAAGTAAGGGGCGTGCTTACCGCGACGCGGGGCAATCACGGCCAAAGCGTGCCCCTGGCGGCGGGCAAATATGGTTTCAAGGCGGTGGTGGTCATTCCCCACGGCAACAATCCGGAAAAGAACGCTGCCATGCGCGCCCTGGGCGCAGAACTGGTGGAACACGGCGACGATTTCCAGGCCGCCGCCGAATACGCATCGGACCTGGCGGTGGAACGGGGACTGCACTTCGTCGGGTCCTTCCATCCCTGGCTGGTTGGCGGCGTCGGCACCTATGCGGTGGAATTCCTGCGTGGGGTAAAGGACCTGGATACGGTCTATGTGCCCATCGGCATGGGCTCGGGCATCTGCGGGCTGATTTCAGCCCGCGACGCCCTGGGGCTCAAGACCAATATCGTCGGCGTGGTTTCGGAAAACGCCGCCGCCTACAAGCTGTCCTTTGAAAAGGGCCAAGTGGTGGCGACCAATTCCGCCGACACCCTGGCCGACGGTGTCGCCTGCCGGGTTCCGGATGGCGAGGCGCTGGCGATCATCCTCAAGGGCGCCCGGCGGGTGGTCAGCGTTTCCGATGACGCCATCCTCGCCGCCATGGGCCATTACCTGACCGACACCCACAACCTGGCCGAAGGGGCAGGGGCCATCGGGCTGGCGGCGCTGCTGAAGGAAAAGGACGCCATGAAGGGCAAAAAGGTAGGACTGGTCCTTTCCGGCGGCAACGCCGACCGGGCGTTGATCGAGCGGGTCTTGAAGCAGTGAGAGAGGCAACGCCATGACCGAGGAAATCTTCCGCGACGACGCCTACGCCAGGACTTGCGAGGCCACCGTTACCGCCGTTGACGGGCGCGGCATCGTTCTCGACCGCACCGTGTTCTATGCCCAGGGCGGCGGCCAGCCCGGAGACACGGGATTCCTGCGTACCGCCGATGGCCGCGAGGTGCCGGTCACCGGCACGGTGAAGGATGGGGACGATCACCTGCATGTGCCCGCCGATGGTGCTCCGGCGCTGAATATTGGTGATGGGGTTACCGCCGAGATCGATTGGGACCGCCGTTACAAGCACATGCGCATGCATACCTGCCTGCACCTGCTGTGCAGCGTTGTCGAAGGCGGGGTTACCGGCGGCTCCATCGGGGCACAAAAAAGCCGGCTTGATTTCGACCTACCCGACACTTCCCTGGACAAGGAACGCATCACCGCCGAATTGAACCGTCTGGTGGAGGAGAATCATCCCCTGTCGACCGAGTGGATCACCGATCGGGAAATGGCCGCCCAGGCGGACCTGGTGCGCACCATGTCGGTCAAGCCGCCGTCGGGCGCAGGCCGGGTGCGGTTGATCAAGGTGGGCGACGTGGACCTGCAGCCCTGTGGCGGCACTCACGTGGCGTCGACGGGCGAAATCGGCCGGGTGCGGGTGGGCAAGATCGAAAACAAGGGCAAGCACAATCGGCGCGTCAACATTCTGTTCGACGAGTAACCCGATGGCCGTTTCCTATTCCAAAGCGAAAAATCTGGACCCGGCGGAATTCATGGATATCCTGAAACGGTCCGGCCTCGACGCCCGGCGGCCGGTGAACAACCCTGACCAGATCACCGCCATGGCCGGGAACGCCGGCCTGACTATTTGCGCCCGGGACGAGACCGGGCTGTTGGTCGGTCTTGCCCGCTCGGTGACCGACTTCGCCTATTGCTGCTATGTATCGGACTTGGCAGTCGACCGGGCGTTCCAGCGCCAAGGGATCGGAAAAGAACTTCTGGCCCGCACCCACGCGGCGGCGGGCGGAACGGAAAAGGTCACCATGCTGCTGCTGTCGGCGCCCGAAGGCCTGGAGTATTACCCCAAGGTGGGGATGAAGAAACTGGAAACCTGTTTCGCCACCCCGCGAGGAATGAAACCGGAGAGGAAAAGGAAGAAAAATGAGCACCTATAAAATAGCGGTCATCCCCGGCGACGGTATCGGCAAGGAAGTGGTGCCGCAAGGTATTCGGATTCTGGATGTCATCGGCGAACGGTTCGGTATCTCCTTTGAATGGGACACCTTCGACTGGAGCTGTGAAAACCATGCAAGGACCGGGAGCATGATGCCTGAGGACGCCCTCGATACCATCAAGGGCCACGACGCCATTTACCTGGGCGCGGTGGGCTTTCCCGGGGTGCCCGATCACGTTTCCCTGTGGGGGCTGCTCATTCCCATCCGCCGCCAATTCGACCAGTACGTCAACCTGCGCCCCGTGCGCCTGTTCGAAGGGGTGCCGTCGCCGTTGGCCGGGCGCCAGCCGGGCGACATCGATTTCTATATCGTGCGCGAAAACGTCGAAGGCGAATATTCGGAAATTGGCGGCCGGCTTTACCAGGGCACCGACGCCGAACTGGCGGTTCAGCAATCGGTGTTCACCCGCCGGGGCACCGACCGGATCATGACTTACGCCTTCGAGCTGGCCAAAAGCCGTTCCGCCAAGCACCTGACTTCGGCCACCAAGTCCAACGGCATCATCCATTCCATGCCCTATTGGGATGAACGGTTCAAGGCCAACGGGTTGCGCTATCCGGATATCAGGACCGACCAGTTCCACATCGACATCCTGACCGCCCATTTCGTCCGCAACCCGGACTGGTTCGACGTGGTGGTGGGGTCCAACCTGTTCGGCGACATCCTGTCCGACCTGGGTCCGGCGGTGACCGGCACCATCGGCATCGCGCCATCGGCCAACATCAACCCGGAACGGGAATTCCCCTCCATGTTCGAGCCGGTGCACGGTTCCGCCCCGGATATCGCCGGCAAGGGCATCGCCAACCCCATCGGCCAGATCTGGTCCGGCGCCATGATGCTGGACCACCTGGGCCACGAAGACGCGGGGGCGGCCATCGTCCAGGCCATTGAAACGGTGCTCAAGGATGGCGCGGCCATGACCCCGGACATGGGCGGCGGCGCAACCACCACCGAGCTGGGCCAGGCCATCGAGGCGGCGTTGCCGTAGCAGAGAGAAGCCATGCAAATTCCCATCTATCAGATCGATGCCTTCGCCGACGGCGTGTTCGGCGGCAACCCGGCGGTCATCTGCCCGCTGGATGAGTGGCTCGGCGACGACGCCATGCAGGCTATCGCGGCGGAAAACAACCTGTCGGAAACGGCGTTTTTCGTTCCCCGTGCGGACAAGGCGGGCGGGGATTACGACCTGCGCTGGTTCACCCCGGCCTGCGAGGTGGATTTGTGCGGCCATGCCACCCTGGCCACGTCCCATCTTGTTTTAACGCGGCTTTTCCCCGAAAAAGACCGGGTGCGTTTCATCACCCGCAGCGGCACTCTGGAGGTATCCCGCAACGGGGACCTGATAACCATGGATTTTCCCGCCCTGCCGCCCGAACCCTGCGCCGTGCCCGATGGGCTGGTTGCCGCGCTGGGCGCCGAGCCGGCGGAATTGCTGGCGGTGAAATGGAAATATATGGCGGTTTTCGAGGATGAATCCATGGTACGGAAAATTTCACCCGATATGCAGGGATTGTCCGCCCTGGACAAGACCGGCGTCAGCGTTACCGCCCCTGGCGGGGACTACGATTTCGTCAGCAGCTTTTTCGCCCCCAAGGCGGGTATCCCCGAGGACCCGGTCACCGGTTCCGCCCACTGCACGTTGACCCCGTACTGGGCCGGACGGCTGGGCAAGACCAGGTTGCGTGCCCGGCAGGTTTCCCCCCGGGGCGGCGACGTTGAGTGTGAACTTGTCGGCGACCGGGTGCGATTGTCGGGCCGGGCAGTTTTTTACCTGGAAGGCACCATCTCCGTGCCCGATTCCGCCGCCATAACGGAAAAATGACCATCGCCATCACGACCACGATCACCCCGGCCCGGGGCCCGGCGGACATGGATCACATCCGGGCGCTGTTCACCGAATACCAGCAATGGTTGGGCGTAGATTTGTGTTTCCAGGGGTTCGACCGGGAACTGGTGGATCTTCCCGGCAAGTATGCGGAACCGGAAGGAAGGCTGCTGTTGGCCCGGGAAGGGGAGGCCATCGCCGGCGGCGTCGGCATGTGGCCCCTGGGGGAAGGCCATCGCGAATTGGGCCGCTGCGAAATGAAAAGGCTCTATGTGCGGCTACCTTGGCGCGGGGTAGGCCTGGGCCGCCGCCTGGCGTTGGCGATCATGGACGCCGCCCGCGCCGCCGGTCATGGGGCCATGTGCCTGGACACCCTTCCCCAGTTAAAGGAGGCAAGGGCCCTTTACGCCAGCCTCGGCTTTTCCGAAGTGCCGCCCTATTATGACAACCCCATCGAGGGAGTGACCTACATGGAGCGGGCCTTGGACGACGCCGAACGGGAAGGAAGGGCAGGGGAACGTTCGGCCGGCGGTTCCCGCCACCGGTGATGGGTGGCGGGTCAAGGGGCGGCCGGCCCAAGCATGGCCAACATTGGGTCAATGCCCGGTTGATCCGGGTTTACCCGGTGATCTTCCTGATTATCTATGGCGGATTTTTCATTTACCGTTTCGCCTTCGCCGACGGCTTGATGGACCCGTGGGGCGAACCGGTGGGGTCCGATTACAGCATCTTCCGGGCGGCGTCTTTTTTGATCCTCGAAGGCCGGCCGGCGGCGCCCTACGACATGGAAACCCTGGTCGAAACCATGCGCGCCATGCTGCCCCGGTTCAAGGACAGCGCCCTTTGGAATTATCCACCCTTCTTTCATTTCGCCATTTTCTGGTTGGCCCTTTTGCCTTACGTGCCGGCCTATGTGATCTGGTGCGTGCTGACCTTTCTTCCGCTCGCCTTCTTGATGTGGCGCATGGCGCCCCGGCCCGAAACCCTGTGGGTGCTGGCGGCATTTCCCGGCACCTTCATGAACCTGGCTCACGGTCATAACGGTTTTCTCAGCGCCGCTTTCCTGGGCGGCGGCCTGTACCTGGTTGTCCGGCGGCCGGTTGTCGCCGGGATCATGTTTGGCCTTCTGGCTTTCAAGCCCCAACTGGGCATTCTGATTCCCCTGGCCCTGATTTGCGCCCGCCAATGGACGGTATTTCTTTCGGAGGCGGCGACCACGGTAATCGTTTCCGCCGCCAGCCTGGGTGTCTTCGGCATAGAGCCCTGGACCGCTTTTCTCGACAACCTGGCCAGCGCCGGCGCACTGATGTCGGAAGGATTGTTCCGCATCGAAAAAATGCCCAGCCTGTATGCCACCCTCATCCTGCTGAACGTGGACAAGACCCTGTCCATCGCCGCCCATGGGATTTTGGCCGCCCTGGTCATACCGCCGGTGGCCTGGGTCTGGTGGAAGCAGGGGGCGACACCCGCCGCCGCCGCCTTGCTGGTGACGGGGACCCTGTTCCTGTCGCCCTATCTGTATGAATACGACCTCATGGTGCTGGCCGTGCCCATCGGCCTGCTGGCCTGGGAAGGCTACCGCCACGGCTGGCTGCCCTGGGAGCGGGAGGTTCTTGTTCTCGCCTGGCTGACGCCGCTACTGGTTACGCTCAGCGGCGCGGTGGCCGGCGTCCAGGTGGGAACCGCCGGCCTCATTGCCCTGTTCGTCATCGCCCTTCGCCGCGCCGTCAAGCCGGATGGCGGGCCGGCGGCGACGGAATAGGGCGCGAAACTGGCAAAAAACCCCCGAAAACCGCGCCTTTCGGGACTCCGCGATTAAGCAAATCTTAGTCTTTGTCCGGCTATAAAAGTATAGGGTTTATAACCCTCTAGCCACATCCTGGGGGAAGGTGGAGGAGCCCGGAACGATCAGGCTTCGGGGAAGGGAACAGGGTTCGTGAAACGCACCATCAGGAACATCAGCGTCGTTGTGCTGGCCACCGTCTGGCTGGGAGCCTGCGGCGCCTATGCCACGGGCAGCCTGTTCGACCCGGCCTTTTGGCAGCAGAACCCGGTCTCCAAAAACCTAAATCAATTTGCCGATCTTGGCCTGGCCGCCATGGGCAAGGGCAACTATGGAGAAGCGGAGGTAAATTTCGGCAATGCGCTGAAGGCCAATCCCCAGGACGTGCACGCGCTTCTCGGCATGGCGGTTCTTTATCAGCATACGGGCCGGCTGACCAAGGCGCGGGAAATGTACCGTGCCGTTCTCGCCCTTAATCCGCCGCGAACGGAACAATCGGTGGTTTGGAATAATTTCTCCACCCGCTCCGTCGCCGATATCGCCAATGTAAACCTGGCGGTTCTTGAAAGCCGCGACGGTTCTTCCCTGTCACGGAATGGCGCCGCCAGCTCCCAACAGATGGCCATGAACGGACGAGCTCCGGCCGGTATCCCCATGCCGGCGCCCCTGGCCATGCCGATGACCTCCGCCATGCCCGTATCGTCCCTGACGCCGATGAATCCGGCCATGCAGGCCACCGCATCGGGTCAGAGCATCCAGGCCTTCCCCCTGGCCACCGGCGGTGGGCCCAGCGCCGGTACCGTGCAGGCGACGGCCATGCTGCAAAATTCCGACGCCAATGTGGCTTCCCGGTTCAAGACCATGAAGCAACTGCGCGGGCAGGGCCTGATCACCCAGCGGGAATTCAATGTCCGCCGGCAGGCCAACATCGGCGCCTTGCTGCCGCTCTCTTAACCGCCCCCGGCGGCGGGCCTGGACCGTCCGGTGCCCAGTTCCGAACGGATTTCCGAGCGGCTCCGGGCGATCGGCCGGGCGCTGGAGATGCGGGCGCTAAGCGTTGATCAGCACACTTCCGAGCGGTCCATGATCCTCGATGCCCTGATGCCTTCGGCGCCCAAGGTGGTGGCCAGCCCGGCCGGTCCGCCCCAGGGCCTGATGGAGGCCGCCGATTCCGTCCGCCGCCTGGAACAGCTTCGCGCCATCGGCCTGATTTCATCCGACGAATACACCAAGGAACGCGGCTATGTGGAATCTTCCATGCAACCGCCGCCGGAAAAAGGCATGGTCAGCGGCGAAGTTGAAATGAAGAAAGCGGAAAAGCCCAAGGGGCCGCGAAGCGCCGTTCATCTGGCCTCGTATCGGTCCAAGAAAGCGGCTGACCGGGGGTGGGTCCAGTTGCGCCGCGTCTACAAGGACGCGCTGGATGGGCTGGGACACGAAGTCACTCAGGTGGATCTGGGCCCCGGCAAGGGCATCTATTATCGCCTGAAGGCGGGTCCCCTGGGGGATAAGGACGCGGCGGCCTCTCTTTGCCGCAAGCTCAAGAGCCGCAAGCAGTACTGCCAGCCCAGCATGATGAAGGCCGGGTAGGTTCTTTCCGGCTCCTTTCCCTCAATCGTCAACCTGAACAACACCGTCCGCCGCCAGGCGGCTGATATTAGCAGTGGAATACCCAAGCTCTTGCAGGATGGAACGGGTGTGCTGGCCCAGGCGGGGCGCGGCCACCGCCGGCAGGGTAGGGGCGCTGGACATCAGCGGCGGCGTGCGGGCGAAGACGAATTCACCCACGTCCGGATCGTCGATGGGCATCAGCGTCCCCCGGGCCGCCACGTGGGGGTCGGCGAAGACGTCCTCCGCCGTATTCACCGGGCCGCAGGGGATGCCCGCCGCGTTCAGGGTTTCCACTGCTTCGGCACGGGTGAGGGAAGCCAGCCATCCTTCGATCACGGGGTCGATGAATTCCCGGTTGGCCGATCGGGCGGTGCCCGAATTGCACCTTTCGTCGTCGGCCAGGTCATTGCGGCCCATGGTCTCCATCAGGCGTCCCCACTGGATGTTGTCGGGGATGTTGAGGGCGATGTAGCCGTCCTTGGTCTGATAGGCCCCCCGGGGATACAGGTTCTTGGGTACGCCCCGGGTGGGAACCTGGCCGGCGACGGAATACAGCGCCACCATGGCTTCGTTGAGCGACAGCATGTTGTCCAGCATGGACGAATCCACAAGTTGTCCCTCGCCGGTGCGTTCACGCATGAACAGGGCCTGCATGACGCCATAGGCGGTGACCAACCCGGAATAAATATCGGCCATGCCATATATGGTCCATGACGGCGGCTTATCGGCGAACCCCACCTGGTGCATGATGCCGCTCATGGATTCGGCGACGATGTCGAAGGCCGGGCGGTCGCTGTAGGGCCCCCTGAACCCCTCCAAGCGGCCGAAGCCGGAGATGATGGCCCACACCAGGTCGGGCTTGAGCTTCTTCATGTCGGCATAGCCCAGGCCCTGGCGATCCATGGAACCGGGGCGCAGGTTTTCCACCACCACGTCGGAGGAGGCGACCAGCTTGCGGTAGATTTCCTTTCCCTCGGTGGCGCGCAGGTTGAGGGCCAGGCTTTTCTTGTTGCGGTTATAGCCCATGAACCCGGTCGCTTTCCTGGCCCCGTCCTTTTCGGCGAAAGGAGGCATGGCGCGGCGCGGATCGCCGGTGCCCGGGCGTTCGATCTTGATCACATCGGCGCCGGCGTCGGCCAGCAGAAGGGTGCAATAGGGGCCGGCCATGTACAGTTCCAGCCCGGTGACGCGGATACCGGCAAGGGGGCGTTTCATGACCTCTGCACCGCCTAGTCGCCAATCCACTCGACGACGGTGGAAACCCCCATGCCGACGCCGACGCAAAGGGTCGCCAAGCCATAGAAGGGGCGCTTTTCCGCCGGCGCGCGGCGCTTCATTTCGTGCACCAGGGTGACCATGATCCTGGCCCCGGAACACCCCGTCGGGTGACCGAGGGCGATGGCGCCGCCGTTGACGTTGGTGATTTCGTGTTTAAGGCCCAGGCGCCGCATGCAGCCGATGGTCTGGGCGGCGAAGGCCTCGTTCAATTCCACCAGCCCGATATCATCGACGGTAAGCCCCAAGCGCTTGAGCAATTTTTCCGTCGCCGGCACAGGGCCATATCCCATTACCCCGGGATCGACGCCGGCGGTGGCCGAGCCCACCCATCTCGCCATCGGTTTCAGGCCCAGGTCTTTCGCCCGTTCGCTTTCCATCAACAGCAGGGCGGCGGCGCCGTCGTTGATGCCGCTGGAATTTCCCGCCGTTACCGAACCGCCCTTGCGGAAAGAGGGCCGCAGCCTTGCCATGTCTTCCACGGAAGTGACCAGTTCATAGGAGCCGTTGGTCCTGGCGTAGCGGGGATGTTCATCCGTATCCACAACCACCGGGCCGCCCTTGCGCCGAGGGACTTCGATGGCGACGATCTCGTCGGCAAAGCGGCCCTGGCCGATGGCGGTAACCGCCCGGCGATGGCTTTCCACCGCGAAGGCGTCCTGTTCATCCCGGGTGATCTGCATTTCTTCGGCTATATTTTCCGCCGTCTCGCCCAGGCTGATGATGGGATAAAGCGCAT
>JAJRSS010000197.1 GCA_024278615.1 Alphaproteobacteria bacterium | reverse complement strand
CACCGCCTCGATGCCGGCGCGGAAAATCTCCACGTTGAAGGCACCGGCAAAAAAACTCATGGAAATCACCGCCCAGCCGAAGCTGGTGATCATGGGCTCGTAATATCCGCCCATGTCCACCTGGGGGGTGAACTTGCCGAGTACGAAAAAGAAGAAAAGAAGCTGAACGTAAGGAGGGGTGTTGCGGAAAAACTGGATATAGCCGGCCATCAGCAGGCGGATGACGCGGATGGGCGAGCCCTGTGCCCAGGCGCCGATGACGCCCACCACCAGCGAAAAGAACAGGCTGGCGACGATCAGTTGAAGCGAGACCCCGATGGCGGCTAGAAAGCGGTCCCATTCATACTGTTCGTAGAAAATTACGAAATTCCAGCCGGTCTCGTCGTAAAGCCGCTGGAAAAACGGCGCTATGGCTTCCAGCACAGCAAGAGCCCCCACTCAAACCGTTGCGCACAACCGGGGCGGCCGGAACGCAGGCGGTCCGTCCCCCGAAAGGAAACCGGCGCGGCCCGGTTAAGGAGCCGCGCCGCTATACCCGATGCTTATTTGGGCTGATAGGCCTTGAACTTCTTGTTCATGTCGACAAGGTACTGGGTAGGTTGAATGCCCCACTTCTTTTCCAGTTCGATCAGCCGGCCCGTACGGTGCCAGTTGTAGATCATGCCGGACATGAAGTTGCCCCAGATGCCGCTCTTTTCCTCCAAGGGAACGGCCAGGGCCCAGGGGGTGTCGTCCTCGGTGTTCATGGGCATTTCGTAATCGTTCCAATCGCCGGAAGCCAGGTCGGCCATGATCGAGGAATCGTCATAGACCCAGGCGATGCACTTGCCGTCGCGAAGGGCCTGCTTGGCTTCGGCATTGCCGACGAAGGCGACGATCTTGGCGCCATAGTTCTTGGAAACCTGCTTGTTGTAGAACGCGCCCTGCTTGCCACAGACGGGCTTGCCTTTCAGGTCGGTCCATTTGCTGACCACGCCCTTCTTGGCCAGCACGTTGGTGCCCGAGGTATAGTAGTTGGGGTCGGGAACGCCGACCACCTTGCGCCGGTTGGCCTTGTCGGACATGGTGGCGATCATCAGGTCGATCTTGCCCTGTTGCAGGAACTGCATGCGGTTGGACGATTGCACCGGCACCATTTCCAGTTTCACGCCCAGGGCCTTGGCCACGTCCTTGGCCATGTCGATTTCCATGCCCACCAGGGCGCCGCTGGAATCGCGGAAGCCCCAGGGCTTGTAGTCGGCCTTGACGCCGATGACAATCTTGCCCCGTTCGAGGACCTTCTTGAAGCGGTCATTGGCCGCATCCGCCTGGGTCGCCATCAGGGCGAAGCCCGCGGCCACCAGGGCGCTCAAGGTAATTCTTGAAACCTTTCCAAACATTTCAATGCCTCCCTGCATCGTTGGTTATTACACGAGGATAAACCCAATCCCTCATACCTATATCGCGCCGGAGAGGATTTTCAACCCCCGCCGGGCAAGGCGCCCGTACCCTAACCGACAACGGCGCCAGGTGATAGGGGCCTATTAACCACCGATAACCCAGGCTCACGGGGAGTGGATTCAGCAAGACAAACGGGGCTTCTCCCGGCATAGTCGGGGAACAAGGGATGAGCCCAAACCATCACGGGAAAACAGGGGAGGAAAACCCATGGACGTTACCGCCGCCGTCGCCTTCCAGGCCGGCAAACCGCTCGCCATCGAAACCGTGCGACTGGACGGCCCCAAGGCGGGCGAGGTGCTGGTCGAGGTCAAGGCCACCGGCATCTGCCATACGGATTCCTTCACCCTTTCCGGCGACGACCCGGAAGGCCTGTTTCCCGCCATCCTGGGCCACGAAGGCGCCGGCGTGGTGGTGGATGTGGGCGAAGGCGTGACCTCGGTGGTAAAAGGCGATCATGTCATCCCCCTTTACACGCCGGAATGCCGCCAGTGCAGCTTCTGCCTTTCGGGCAAGACCAACCTGTGCCAGGCGATCCGCGAAACGCAGGGCAGGGGCGTCATGCCCGACGGCTCCAGCCGGTTTTCCTTCAACGGCCAGCCCTTGTGGCATTACATGGGCACGTCGACCTTCGCCAACTTCACCGTGCTGCCGGAAATCGCTGTCGCCAAAATCCGCCGGGACGCGCCGTTCGACAAGGTGTGCTACATCGGCTGCGGCGTCACCACCGGCATCGGCGCGGTGATCAACACGGCCAAGGTGGAACCGGGAGCCAACGTCGCCGTCTTCGGCCTGGGCGGCATCGGCCTCAACGTCATCCAGGGCGCCCGTATGGCCGGCGCCGACAAGATCGTCGGCGTCGATCTCAATGCGGGCAAGAAAGGATTGGCGGAAAAATTCGGCATGACCCACTTCATCGACGCTGCCACGGAAGACGACGTGGTCGGCGCCATCGTCGAGGTCACCGGCGGCGGCGCCGATTACAGCTTCGAATGCATCGGCAACGTGGGCGCCATGCGCCAGGCCTTGGAATGCTGCCACAAGGGCTGGGGCGAAAGTGTAATCATCGGCGTCGCCGGGGCGGGACAGGAAATCAGCACCCGGCCCTTCCAACTGGTCACCGGCCGGGTGTGGCGGGGCACCGCGTTCGGCGGCGCCCGGGGCCGCACCGACGTGCCCAAGATCGTCGATTGGTACATGGACGGCAAGATCAACATCGACGACCTGATCACCCACGTCATGCCCCTGGCCGACATCAACACCGCCTTCGATTTGATGCACGAAGGCAAATCCATCCGCAGCGTGGTGACGTTTTAGGTTTTTACCCCATATATCCCCGAATAATCTCCGCCATGCGTTTCGGTGGCGTGATGGGCGGGAAGAGGGTGAGGAATTCGCCTTCCGGGCCCATCAGGCAGGTAAACGGGGTGTGGTCCACCGGCCGCCGGTCAGATGGTTTTTCCGGCCTCTTCCTTCCGCGCTTTCAAATCCCCGAAGGTCAGGCCAAAGCGCCACAGGGCCAAGCCGCCGAGAACGGCGACGACGATAAAAGTCGCCGTTTGCAGGGTCAGCACCATGGCCAGCGCTTCCTCCTCGCCGACGCCGAGCCTGTCGAGCAGGAAAACGCCGCCGACCATGAACCCGCCGGGGATGCGCGCGACATGGGTGAGGACGATCAAAAAGCCCAGGAAAATCAGCAGGAACACGTAATCGGCGGGGGCCAACAGGATGCCGAAGGCCAGGCCCGTCCACAGGAAATGGCTGGCGGCGATGGCCTTGATCGCGGCGCTGGCGGCGATCACCGCGACCCGCCGCCACGTTTCCCCGGGCCACAGGATACCGTCGGCGAAAGACCGCGCCAGTCCCAGGGCCTTGTCTTTCAATCGCTCCGGCAGCCGCCGGGACAGCCGCGCCGGCCAGCCGTCGTCGGCCGCCGCCTGGCGCTTGTAACGGGGCAGGGCCAAGACCACCAACACCCACAGGGTCAGGCTGCCGACGCCGCCGATCAAAAGGCCGGTGCGGATTTCGCCGGTGGCGTCGGGAAAGGCGGCGACGGCCAGGAAGACGATAACCAGGGCGGCGAAGACGAAGCCGTCGACCAACCGGTCAACCACCACCGTCGCCAGAACGGCGCCGATGGTCAACCCCTCCAGCCGGGCCACCAGCCAGGCGCGGATCAACGGCGCCGGGCCGACCGGGATGACCATGTTGCCCAGGTATCCGGCCATCACCACGCCGAACAGGCGCAATGTCGCCACCGGCTTGGCCCGGTGGAGTATCTGCCGCCATTTCCACGCCCGCGCCACTTGCTCCAGGGCCAGGCTCAGCACCAGGACGATCAGGTAGAAGGGATCGGCGTTGACGATGACGGCCTGCAGGCGGTCAAGATCCAGCCCGCGCAACACCCAGGCCAAGACGCCAAGGACCGCCAGGCCGCCCAGCCACGGCGCCCATCGGCCGAAAACGCCTCCATGCCGGTTTCCTTTCGTCACGATCCCTCTTTCCTATTCCAAGATAAAGGTCTTCCCAAGACGCTGGGTTCGGCCATGGCCCATTTGGTGGCGACAAGCAACGAAGAAAACCGGGGAATAGCCGCTTTCGGGTGGCCGGTCCGCTGGCGAAAGGACGGGGGCGATTGTAGCATAAGGGCATGACTTTTGAACTGGCGTCCCCTGTGTACGGATCCTTCCAGATGTGGGCGACCTTCGTCCTCATTGCCGGCGCGCTGGCCTTCTACGTCTGGGAAAAGCTGGCCATCGAAATCACCTCCATCGCCGTCATCTGCGTACTCATCGCCTTTTTCCTGGCATTTCCCCTGCCGGCGCCCGATGGCCGCAACCAGCTGGATGCCGAACGCCTGCTGCGTGGCTTCGCCAACCCGGCCCTGATTACGGTGCTGGCGCTGCTGGTGGTCGGCCAGGGCATGGTCCGCACCGGGGTGCTGGACCGGGTGGCCAGGGTGATCATCAGGCTGGGCGGCGCCCACGGCTGGCTTACCATCGCCATCGTCATGGCGGCGGCGATGGCGGTGAGCGCGGTCCTCAACAACGTTCCGGTGGTGGTGATTTTCATCCCCGTGATCCAGGTGTTGTCGGAAAAGCTAAACCGACCGGCCAGCAAGATGATGATGGGGTTGAGCTTCGCCGCCGTGCTCGGCGGCTCGGTGACGCTCATTGGCTCCGGCTCGAACCTGCTGGTGTCCAGCGCCCTGCTGGAAATGGGAGAACAAGGCTTCGGCTTCTTCGATTTTACGGTGCCGGGGCTGGTATTGGCCGGGGCGGGATTACTTTACGTGTTGCTGGTCATGCCAAGGCTGTTGCCGGAAAAAACATCGCTGGCGCAACGCATCATGGCCCGGTCACCGCGCAATTTCCTTACCCAGATCTCGGTCGGCGAGGGCTCGCGCCTGGTCGGCGCGACGGTCGTCGGCGGCGTCATTAATAAACTGCCCGACGTGCGGGTGCGCATGATCGTGCGTGGCGAAAGGGTGGTGACGCCGCCCTATCACGACTTCACCATCGAGATGGGGGACCTGGTGGTCGCCGTCGCTTCGCGCAAGGCGCTGTCGGATATCCTTGCCGACGATCCGGGCATTCTTCACGCCGCCGCCGGCGAACCGGGCGGCGAGGACGCGCACCAAAGGGGTGAACGGGTGATAGCCGAAGTGATGGTGGCGCCGGCCTCCAGCATGGCCGGGTTGCGCCTTCGCCAGACCGGGTTCCAGTTGCGGACCCGGTGTTTCGTTTTGGGCGTGCAGCGCCGCGCCCATATGATCCGCTCGCGCCTGTCGGACATCGTGCTGGAATCGGGCGACGTGTTGCTGGTGCAGGGCAAGGCGGCGGACATCGAGGCCTTGCGCGCCGACCGCAATGTCGTGCCCCTGGAATGGTCGACCGAGGAACTGCCGGTGGTCCATCACGCCAAACTGGCGGCGGCTATCTTCCTTGGCGTCGTCGTCCTGGCCGCCTCGGGCCTGTTTCCGGTAGTCGGGGCGGCGTTGCTGGGCGCCGTCGCCATGACGGTCAGCGGCGCGCTGAGCCTGCAACAGGCTTCCCGCGCCCTGGACTCCAAGATTTACACCATGATCCCGGCGGCGCTGGCCATGGGCGCCGCCATGCAGGAAACCGGCGGCGCCCAGTTCCTGGCGCAGACGATGACCATGGCGACCGTCGGGGCGGGTCCGGCGGTGGTGCTGTCGTTCACCTTCCTGATCGCCGCCATCCTGGCCAATGTCATCGGCTCGAACGCCTGCGCGGTGCTGTTCACGCCAATCGCCGCCGGGCTAGCCGCCGAGGTCGGCGCCGACCCGCACATCTTCGCCATCGCCGTGGTGTTCGCCGCCAACGCGGGATTGGCCACCCCCATCGGCTACCAGACCAACGTGCTTGTGATGGGGCCGGGGCATTACCGGTTCGCCGATTACTTTCGCGCCGGCGCGCCGCTGGTCGTCTTGTTGTGGATTGTCTTTTCCCTGTTCGCGCCCTGGTACTACGGGCTTTGAAGGCCCGGCGCCGCCGACTCGATGGGATCGAAATTTTTGGGTATATTGGAGCGGGCGAAGGGAATCGAACCCTCGTCTAAAGCTTGGGAAGCTCTCGTACTACCATTGTACTACGCCCGCACCGTGCTTGCTGTATAGGCCATGGGGAACTCCCGGACAAGGGCCGGAACCGGCAGGATCCAGGGGTTTTTGGCGGCTAAATCCCATCGCGCCCGGCCCACGGGAATGTTATTTGGGTTGAACCGCCCACTCGGTTAGACATACAGCAGCCGGTCAATGGCGTAAACGACCCGATCAAGAGGAATTCCATGCCCGACACAAATCACGCCCTCAAGCCCCAACTGGACCCGCGGAAATTCCGCGATCCGGACCGCACCGCCGACGGCGCCCGGCGCGCCGTGGTGGCGCTGACCCAGTTGCGCACGCTGTGGTTCAACACCGGCAGCCTGTGCAATATCACTTGCAAGAACTGCTACATGGATTCCAGCCCCACCAACGACCGGCTGGCCTACCTGGATTTGGCCGAGGTGGAGGCCTACCTGGACGAAATCGCCCGGCTTGGCCTGCCGGTGACCGAGATCGGTTTCACCGGCGGCGAGCCGTTCATGAACCGGGCCCTGGCGCCGATGCTGGAAGGCGTGCTCGCCCGGGGCCTGAACGCTTTGGTGCTGACCAACGCCATGAAGCCCATGCTCAACAAGCGCGCCGCCCTGCTTGCAGTGAAGGAACGCCATGGCCGGGCGCTCGCCTTGCGCGTCTCCATGGATCACCATTCAAGGGAAAAGCACGAGGCCATTCGCGGCCGGGGCACCTGGGCGCCGATGCTCGCCGGCCTCAAGTGGCTGGCGGAAAACGGCTTCAACCTCGCCGTGGCGGGGCGCACCTTCTGGCACGAAACCGACGCCGATGTGCGGCGGGGCTACGCCGCCGTGTTCGCCGAACATGGCATTCCCGTCGACCCCATGGACCCGGTTCAACTGGTCCTGTTCCCCGAAATGGACGAAGCCCAGGATGTGCCGGAAATCACCGTTTCGTGCTGGGACATCCTGGGCGTGCCGCCGGAAACCATGATGTGCGCCACCGCCCGCATGGTGGTCAAGCATCGGGGCGCGCCGGCGCCGGTGGTCATGCCGTGCACGTTGCTGCCCTACGGTAAGGAATTCGAATTGGGCGAAAAGCTGGCGTCGTCCGCCCGCACGGTGAAGCTCAACCATCCCCACTGCGCCCGCTTCTGCGTTCTAGGCGGCGGCGCGTGCAGCCAGTCGTGAGCCCAATGGCGAAAATCCCCGGCGGGGGAATATGATGAGCGTTGACTTGGGCAATGTGTCCGGGCCGTTGCTGTTCTTCGGCGGCCCTTACGGCAACCTGCAAGCCACCGCCGCCCTGCGTGAAAAGGCCAGGCAATGGGACATCCCGCCGGAACGGATCGTCTGCACCGGCGACGTGGCCGCCTATTGTGCCGATCCCCAGGCGACGGTGGACCTGGTGCGCGCCTGGGGCATTCATGTGGTCATGGGCAACTGCGAGGAATCCCTGGGCTTCGATGACCGGGACTGCGGTTGCGGGTTTCGGCAAGGGGGCGAATGCGACCGTCTGGCCCGCCAATGGTTCGCCCATGCGGCGGCCAACCTGGACACCGGCGCCAAGGCCTGGATGCGCCGCCTGCCCCGGCGTGTTTTCATGCAAGCGGGCGGGCGGAGGCTGGCGGCCATCCACGGCGGCGTCAGCCAAATCAACCGCTATATCTTCGCTTCCACGTCCGCGGCGGAAAAAGAGGCCGAGTTGCGGCGGCTGGAGGTGGACGGCATCGTCGCCGGGCATTCGGGCCTGCCCTTTACCCAGTTCACCGGTCAAGGCCTGTGGCACAACCCGGGCGCCATCGGCATGCCGGCCAACGACGGCACGCCAAGGGTATGGTTTTCCATACTGGAAGGCGTCGGTGGCCTGGTCCGCATTACTCACCACGCGCTCGACTACGATCATCGGGCCGCCGCCGGCCGCATGGACGCTTGTGGCCTCGCCGCCGGTTACCGGGACGGGCTGACCAGCGGTTTCTGGCCCAGCATGGATGTCCTGCCAAAAGCGGAACAGGCCATGCGCGGATATCTCCTGTCGCCACCGGCGGCGCTGTGGCCGCGACCGCGCCCCCAGGGGCTCACGCCAGCGGTCCCCGTGATTCTTAAATCCCGGGGGCCCACCCCCGGGGCGGCTTAGTCTTTATCTTCAGTCCGGTGTCGATTTCCGGGCAAGTCGCCCCGAAATAACCCCGAAATCGCCCCGGGTTCGCCCCCGAACCATCATTTGGCGGCCAAAGTCTCTCTCTACCCTGCAGGCTCCAACGGAACGCAGACGGGAGATTCCCATGACCGCCCCCAGGCTGACCCTCGGCGCCTTTTTCCAGGCGCAAACCCTGCTCGTTTTTTTGTTGGTGCTGTTCCTGGCCGGCTGCGGCGCCACCTTCGACTATGACGGCCTGCGCGCCCTGGACGCGCAAGGCGATGATTTCAATGCCGCCGCCGCCCGGGAATACCGGGATTTCGCCCTCTTCGAAGCCGATGAAATGTATGACTGGCCCGACGCCGCCCACTTCGGCGCCAAGGCCATGCTGGCCGCCGCCGGTGGCCGGGTGCGGCCGGAAAAACCCGGCGACTGGTCCCTGCCCGGGGACAAGGTGGGGGAACTGACGGCGGCCCGGGTGCGGCTGATGGCGGTGATGGACAGGGATGCGTCCAAGCTCATGCCCCAACCGGCGGCCCGCGCCCAGACCCATTACGACTGTTGGCTGGAACAGCAGGAGGAAAACTGGCAGGCCGGTGACATCGCTCAATGCCGCGACGGGTTTTACGCCGCCCTGACCGCCATGGAAGGCCGGCTGATCCTGGCCGACGGCCCCGGCCCGGCCATTCCCGCCGCCATTTCCCGGCAAGGCGGGGCGGCCGACCCGGTTGGCCGGGCCTTCGCCGTTTTCTTCCCCTTCGACAGCGCCCAACTGGACACCGCCGCCGCCGAAGCCCTGGACCGGGTGGCCCGGCTGGCCCGGCAAGGGGCCTCGGTGCGGATCGTGCTCGGCGGCCACGCCGACCGGGCCGGACCGGCGCCCTACAACATGGCCCTGTCCCTGGCCCGCGCCGAAACGGTGCTCAAGGCACTGGCAGAACGGGGCATTGAATCGAAACGGATCGCCACCGCCGCCCACGGCGAATCCCGGCCCCTGGTGGCGACCCCGGATGGTGTGCGGGAACCCCGCAACCGGCGCGTGGAAATCACCGTCGGTCCCGCTTCGCCCCTATAGCCCGCGAGGGAGGCCAATAATAAGAATCGGCGGGGAGGTTAAAAGAACTTCCCCCCTGTCGCCGCCATTTGGCGCAGCAGGGGGGAAGTTTGATAGCGGCCGCCGTGGGCTCCCGCGGCCAGGGTATCGAGGGCTCGGACCAATCTTTCCGCCCCCACCCGGTCGGCCCAGTGGAGCGGCCCCAGGGGATAATTGACCCCCCTGACCATGGCCGTATCCACGTCCGCCGCCGTCGCCACGCCCGCCGCCACCGCATCCGCCGCCTCGTTGGCCAGCATGGCGACGGTGGCCATGACGATCATGCCCGGCGTGTCCCTGATTACCGATACCTCCTTGCCCAGGGCCTGGAAGAAGCCGGTGGCTGCCCGCACGGCACCGGGCCGGCCGCCGGCAATGGCCATGCGGCCGGTAGCGCCAAAATCCAGGGCCAGGTCGAAATGTACCAGGTCCGCAAGGTCCTCCGCCCGCGCCCGGTCCTTGGCGCTTCGCCCGTCGGTAAGCTTGAGCGCCACCCCATCCACCAACAGGACCCCGCCGCCTTCCTTGCGCTCGACGGCTAAATCCGATTGTTCCGCCAGCGCCGCCAACCCGTGGGCCGGCCCCAGGCCGCCTTCGATGACCACCGTTGCGGGCCTGGGGCCCGGGGGCGCGGCCGATGGGGGCGGGTTGGCCGCGTCCTGGCCGTAATCGAAAAAGCCCCCGCCCGACTTGCGGCCCAGGCGGCCGGCCTCGACCAGGCTTTTCTGCAGGGGCGACGGGCGATAGCGGGGATTGCCGCCAAAGGCCTGGTGGATCGAACAGGTGACCGCATGGTTGACGTCGTTGCCGATCAGGTCCATGAGGGCGAAAGGGCCCATGGGAAACCCGCCGCCGTCCCGCAGTATCCCGTCGATGGTGGCGGCGTCGGCGACACCGTCTTCCAGCAGGCGTAACGCTTCGCCGTAAAAGGGCCGGGCCACCCGGTTGACGATGAAGCCGGGGGACGCGGCGGCGCGTACCGGGCACTTGCCCCAGGCGGCGGCGGTCGCGAACACCTTGTCGGCGACGGCGGGATCGGTGTCTTTACCGCTGACCACCTCGACCAGGGCCATCGCCGGCGCCGGGTTGAAGAAATGCATGCCGGCAAGGCGGGAGGGATCGGCAAGGCCCTCGGCGATATCGCCGAGGGCCAGGGATGAGGTGTTGGTGGCCAGCACCGCGTCCGCCGCGGCCAGGGATTCCAGTTCCGCCAACAGGCGCCGCTTGACCTCCAGGTCTTCGGCCACCGCCTCCACCACCAGGGCGGAAGGAGCAAGGGCGGAAAGGTCATGACAAGCGATCAGGCGGGAAAGAATTCGCCTTCGCCGGCTTTCCGGCAGGCGCCCCTTGGCGACCCGGCTTCGCAGGGCGGCGGCGATGGCGTCGATGGCTTCCTCCACCGCGCCCGGCCGGGAATCGTATAACAGCACCCGGTGCCCGGCGGCGGCGGCGACCTGGGCGATGCCCCGTCCCATGACCCCGGCGCCGGCAACGCCGACGACGGCGTCGGCAGGGATCGATCCCATTCAGCGTCCTTTGAAATCGGGCCGGCGCTTTTCCAGGAAGGCGGCGGAGCCTTCCTGGTAATCGTCGGTCTTGCCGGCCACTTGCTGCAGCATCCGTTCCAATTCCAACTGCTCGCCGAAGCTGTTGGATTCCGAAGCGTTGAGCGCTTCCTTGATCAGGGCCAGGGAGCGGGTGGGGCCCGCCGCCAGGGTGCGGGCGATCGTCGTGGCTTCGCCCATCAGCGCGTCATCGTCGACGCACTTCCAGATCATGCCCCAGTCGGCGGCCTGCTGGGCGCCGATGGCATCGCCCAGCATCGCCAGGCCGAAGGCCCGGGCCCGGCCCACCAGCCGGGGCAGGTGATAGGTGCCGGCGGCATCGGGGATCAGCCCCACCTTGGCGAAAGCCTGGATGAAGGACGCGCCCCTGGCGGCGATGACAATATCGCAGGCCAGCGCCACATTGGCGGCGGCGCCGGCGGCCACCCCGTTGACGGCGGCGATGACCGGTATCTCAAGGCGGCGCAGCATGCGGATCAGCGGGTTATAATACTTGCGCAGGCTATCGCCGATGTCCGGGCCTTCGCCGTTTTCCTTGGCGGCGAAGGACGGTTCCGACAGGTCCTGGCCGGCGGAAAAGGCGCGCCCGGCGCCGGTCAGCACGAGGGCCCGGACGGCATCGTCTTCCGCCGCCCGGTCCAGGGCCTGCATGAGTTCGCCGTGCATCCGGGCGTTGAAGGCGTTGAGCTTGCCGGGCCGGTTCAGGGTCACCGTGGCGACGCCTTCGGCGGTTTCATAAAGAACTGTGCTGTCGCTCATGGTCTGGTGTTTCCTGATAAGCGCCGGGCGCCGGTCCCTTCCGGATCCGGCGAGAGAGCGGCTCCATGGGCATGGGTTTGGGCATCGCGCCAACCCGCACGTTGGGAGCCTCTATATACCGAGAGCCTGAATATATAGGGCTGTGTTGAACAAGGGGAAGCCGAAGCATAAAAAAAATACCGGATTACAGCCGTTTCGCCGGATGCCGCCTCTCCGGCTGTCCGATCCGGTAAAGAAGTCAATAAATTTCCTATGCGGTTTAACCGCCAGGGGAAGATTTTGTTAATTTTTTTGGGTGGATAATGGCCCGGTCAACAGTGTTTTTGCGACTGCTTTCTTAAAGGGGACGACAGATGGCAGACGACGATTTTGACCTTGACCCGGTGGACAAGCGCCGCCACCCCCGAGTAGCCCTCTCCAGGAAGGTGCGTGCCCGCGCCGACAATCAGGAAAGCGACGGCACGGTAACCAACATTTCCGCCAGTGGCGTGGCCTTTGACACGGATATGGTGGCCGAGGACGACCTGGAAGTGGAACTGTCTATCGAAGACCTGAGCCCCCTCATGGGGCATGTGGCCCGGTCTCATGATGAAGGGCTGGTGGTGGAATTCGACCTGGACCAGGAAGAAGAAGACCGCCTGCTTTCCGAGGTCATGCAGATCCACAACGATATCCAGATGGAAGACGTCTAGAGCGGGTCAGGATTGATAGGAACCATCTGACCGGGATTATTTTGCCTCGTGGCTAGGCGCCCTCCGAAATGCGATGCTTGCGCATCGGATGAGGAGGGTAACGACGCCACGGGGCAAAAGAACCCGGCCTTCGGTGGGGCAGATCGGTCCCTCGGGGGCGTTGCGCCGCTTGCCCGATGCTCAGGCATCGCGCCGCGCACCGCGCCTGCCCGAAGGAACCGATCTGCTCCCATCAAATTGATTCCTATCAATCCTGAACCGCTCTGGGCCTCACCAGATCCACAGGATCATGGCGCCGGTGCCGGCGGCGATGCCGGCGAACTGGTTGCGCCGGGTAAGGAAATACACGCCCAGCGCCACCGCCGCGGAACCCAGGCGGGCCTCCATGGCCGTATGCTGAAGGGCGCCCAGGGGCAGCACGATCATTCGCCCCACCAGCCCCGCCAGCAATCCATAGGCGATGCAGGCGACCCACTCGAACAGGGGGCCGCTGGGCCGCAGGTGGCGGGAAATGGCGACTCCCAGGCCGCGCCAGAAATAGGTCGCCCCGGCGCCGGCGACCGCCGCCAGCCAAAGGCCGGTTTCCCATTCCCCCGCCCAATCAACCACGCCGCTTCTCCATCAGGCGGCCCAGGCCGTAGCCGGCGGTGCCGGCGACGACGCCGGTGATCAACAGTCCCCAGTCGGGTGTCACCAGGTGCAGGGCTGGTCCCAGCACCAAACCCAGGATGACCGCCGCCAGCTTGGTGCGCTGCTGCGGGCCGGTGGCCAGCACCAGCATGAAATAGATCGGGTTGAGGAAAACCAGCCCCAGGGAAACCGGTTCCGGCACCTGGCCGGCGAGGAAAAATCCGGCGGCGGTGCCGCCCATGGAGGTTGCCCACAACAACACGGCGAAGCCGGCGAAATAGGGCAGGCGCTGTTCCACCGGCAGGGTGGGGCAGCGCTTCATCGCCGCCACCCAGGCGGTGACGGCGATACAGTGGGCGGCCATGTAAACTTTCCAGCGGGGCGTCGCCGGATCGCGGAACATGGGCGCCAGGGTCATCACCATGGGCATCAGCCGGGCATTGGTCAGCAGCACGGCGATGGTGATGATGAATAGGGAGGAGCCCACCGAATACAGCTCAACCAGGGCAACCTGGCCGGGCAGGGCCCAGGCGCTGAAGGTGGAAAACAGGCCGAACCCCAAACCGAAGCCGCTTTCCCGCACCAGGGAGCCGAACCCCACGTAAGATGCCCCCAAGACGATGACCGGCACGCCGAAGGCATCCCGGGCGCCGCCGAGAATGGCGCCGCCGGGGGAAGCGAAAGATGGGCCGCTGGCCGTATTCATAAAAAAAATCCAACGAACAAGGGTGGCCAGGGAAGCGGATCAGGCGCCCCCATGGCAAGGGACTTTGGGTTGAATGAGGATACCATTAAGGAGGCCGGTGCTCTGGTCCCCGCCCCATCCCGGTTAATTCATTACCGATTCGGTGGGGTAAAGGTGTTAAACTTGGTTTTTCCGTTTCTAACCCCTGGCGACTCCTTGAGCTAGTGGCCTTGCGGTCCGCCTGGACCGTTCAAATTAGGTTGCGGCCATGCCGCGAAGAGACAGCCGCCCATGACCCTGAGCCGATCTTCCGCCACTTGGCGCACCCCCATGGTCATTCTGACCGCCGCTTCCCTGGTGGCGCTGTTGGTCTTGGGGCTTCGGGCCAGCCAGGGCTTGTTTCTCAAGCCCATGAGCCTGGACCTGGGCTGGGGGCGGGAAACCTTTGCCTTCGCCATGGCCTTGCAAAACCTGTTCTGGGGCGCCTTTCAGCCGTTGGCCAGCGCCGCCGCCGACCGCTGGGGCACGGGCCGGGTGGTTGCCGCCGGCGGCATCCTGTATGCCACCGGCCTGTTCATCATGTCCCGGGTATCCGATCCCGTCGCCTTCCATCTCAGCGCCGGGGTTGTGTTGTGCCTGGCCCAAAGCGGCAGCGGGCTGGCCGTGTTGCTGGGCGCCGTCGGCCGGGTCATGCCGCCGGAGAGACGGTCCTGGGCGTTGGGCATTATCAGCGCCGTCGGCGCCGCCGGGCAGTTTCTGATGGTGCCCCTGGGTCAGGCGTTTCTGTCCCTATACGGCTGGGCCGCGGGTTTCGCCCTCTTGGCGGTCGTCGCCCTGGCGATCGTGGTCCTGGCCGGGGCGCTGAAGCAGGACGCCCGCGTTCCCGGCCGGGGGGAGGCCGGGCGGACGGAACCCCAAACCCTGCGCCAGTCGATCGCCGAAGCCGGCCGCCACCGCGGTTACCGCCTGTTGACGGCGGGCTTCTTCGTTTGCGGTTTCCACGTGGCTTTCGTCGCCGTGCACCTGCCGGCCTACCTGACCGACATGGGCATGCCGGAAGAAGCCGGCGCCTGGTCCTTGGCCCTGATCGGTTTTTTCAACATTATCGGCTGTTTCGCCGCCGGTGCCCTGGGCGGCAGGTTCAGCAAGAAATACCTGTTGAGCATCCTCTACCTGCTGCGCTCTGCGGTTATCCTCATTTTCCTGCTGCTGCCCGTGACCACCATCAGCGTGCTCCTTTTCTCCAGCGCCCTGGGCCTGTTGTGGCTCAGCACCGTGCCGCTGACGTCGGGGCTGGTGGCGCAGATTTTCGGCCCCCGCTACATGGCGACCCTTTTCGCCTTTGTCTTTTTCAGCCACCAGATCGGCAGTTTCATCGGCGTCTGGCTGGGCGGCTGGGTGTTCGACGCCTATGGCACCTACGATCCCATCTGGTGGGCGGGGATCGCGCTGGGGTTGGCGGCGGCGGCCCTTCACTGGCCCATCGACGAGGCCTCCGTTCCCCGCTTGCGCCAGATGGAACGGGCGGAACTGGCCGAAGCGGAAACGCCAAACTGAGCTCAGGCAAGTATGATCGAGTAAAAAAGAAACGGCCCGTCCGATTGCTCGGCCGGGCCGTTTCCCACTCGAATATTCCTTCAAACCCTTGCGGGCCCCTGGGAAACTTCGAACTAGAGTTCAGAATTTCGATCCGCTCTTGCAAGCCAACCAATTTCCTAAACTCTGAATATATTATATGCCGCAAATTTTCCGGGAAAAACCCCAAATCGATCCACACCCCTGTGGAACCTGGGGATAACCACCGGGAAGCGGAAGGTAATTTACTTACGTTGCCGGCGAAGGGAAAAACTGGGTATCGTTCCACCGGAAATAAATTTTGACACGCATATAATTTTTTTGTTCAGGAATGAAACCTGGCCAAACGGGACCCATCATTGAAGGAACAAGGGACCATGGAACGGCTGACCTTCGCCGCCAGTATTCTCGATGGTTTGGCTGACCCGGTCATCCTGCTGGACGATAAGCGCCGGGTGGTGGACGGAAACCTGGCCGCCTGGGCGTTGTTGGGGCCGGAGCCCAAGGGCCGGGACCTGAGCAGGTCTATCGACAGCCCGCAGATTATTGACGCCGTTGACGCGGTGCTGGCCGGTGCGTCATCGGAACGGAGCGAGGTTTTCGTCCCCTTTCCCATCGGCCGCAGTTACGACCTGAACGCCTGGGAAGTTCTCACCCAAGCGCCGCGCAAGGCCGTTTGGGCCATGCTGGTCCTGCATGACGTGACGGCGGCCAAGCGGGTTGAAAAAATGCGCGTCGATTTCGTCTCCAACGTCAGCCACGAGCTGCGTTCACCCCTTTCATCCCTGGCTGGGTTTATCGAGACCCTGCAGGGGCCGGCAAGGGACGACCCGGAAGCGCGGGAACGCTTCCTGGCCATCATGGAGATGGAAGCCAAGCGCATGACCCGCCTGACCAACGATCTTCTGACCTTGTCCAAGGTGGAATCGGGGGAACATATCCGGCCCAAGGACAGGGTCAACCTGCGCCATGTGCTCAACCAAGTGGTGGCGGCGGCCTCGGTCCGGGCGGAAAACCGGGACATGACCGTGGAACTGGAATTTGAAGAGGAGGTGGCCGACGTGATCGGCGACGGGGATGAACTGAATCAGGTATTCGGCAACCTGATCGACAACGCGATCAATTACGGCCGCGAAGGAGCCCCGGTCCGGGTCGCGATCCGCGCCGTGGATACCATACCAGGCATCACGGAACCGGGAATCGCCGTGGCGGTGGAAAACCAGGGTGAGGGCATTTCGCCTAAGCACCGGGCCCGGCTGACCGAACGGTTCTACAGGGTGGATAAGGGGCGGTCGCGCAAAATGGGCGGCACCGGCCTGGGGCTGGCCATCGTCAAGCACATTGTCGTTCGCCACCGGGGGCATCTCGCCATTTCCAGCACCCCGGGCAAGAACGCGGTTTTCACCGTTTACCTGCCTCGGGCGGACAGAAAATAGCCGCTCAAGTCCCATTCCTCCAAATTCTCTGTCATATAAGTTTCACATAAGTGTCACTAAAGGGCAGCGTTCTTTTCCTAGGTTCGCGGCGCTGGCGGTAATCGCCCTCGTTCGTTAACCAGGAGATATCATCTCATGTTGAAAAAAACCCTTACCTTGGCCGCCATGGCGGTCATCGGGTTCGGCGGAGCCGCCCAGGCCCGCGATCAAATCCGCATTGTCGGATCATCTACCGTATTCCCTTTCGCCACGGCAGTCGCCGAGACTTTCGGCAAGACCACCGCCTTCAAGACCCCGGTGGTGGAAAGCACCGGATCGGGCGGGGGATTGAAACTGTTCTGTTCGGGCATTGGCGATCAATATCCGGACATCGCCAACGCCTCCCGTCGAATCAAGCCTTCCGAGGTCGAACGCTGCGCCGGCAACGGCATCAAGGATATCGTCGAGGTCAAGATCGGCTATGACGGCATCGTTCTGGCCAACTCCCGCAAGGCGGTCGCGCTGAACCTGTCGTTGCGGGACGTGTTCCTGGCCCTGGCCAAGGACGTTCCGGCGGCGGACGGCAAGACCACGCCCAATTCCTATGTCACCTGGAAGGATGTCAACCCAACCCTTCCCGGCATCAAGATCGAAGTCCTTGGACCACCGCCCACGTCCGGCACCCGGGATGCTTTTGTCGAACTGGCCATGGAAGGGGGCTGCAAGTCCTTCAAATGGATCAAGGCCCTGAAGAAGTCGGATAAGAAGGCCTACAAGGTCCTTTGCCACACCATTCGCGAGGACGGCGCTTTCATCGAAGCGGGCGAGAACGACAACCTGATCGTGCAGAAGTTGGACGCCAACCCCAAGGCGCTGGGGATCTTCGGCTACAGCTTCCTGGATCAGAACACCGACAAGGTGCAGGGCAGCGTGATTAACGGCCAGGAACCCACCTTCGAGAATATTGCCGAAGGCCGCTATCCGATTTCTCGGCCCCTTTATTTCTACGTGAAGAAAGCCCACGTCGGCCGCGTCGCCGGCATTCCCGAGTACATCGCCGAGTTCACCAGTAAAAAAGCCTGGGGCGCGGAAGGCTACCTCGCCGACAAGGGCTTGATCCCCATGTCCGGCGAGGAACGGACGGAATGGCGGCAAAAGGTCAAGGCGCTTGTCAGTCTTACCATGTAACACCGGGCCATGTAACACCGGGCCAGAAAGTCCGGGAGTGGTGGTTTTAGGTATCGCCGCGGGAAGCGCGGCGGCCCGGAACCGCCGGCGGGTTCTCCGCGAACGGTTGGTCCTGGCGATCCTGGTCGCCGGGTCCACCGTCGCCGTCCTGACCACCATCGGCATCGTGCTGTCGTTGGTGATCGAATCCTACCGGTTCTTCCAGGTCATCCCGGTCACAGATTTTCTGTTCGGCCTGCACTGGTCGCCGCAGACGGCCATCCGCGCCGACCAGGTGGGCGCCAGCGGGCAATTCGGCGCGGTGCCTCTGTTGGCGGGAACCTTCCTGATCAGCGCCATCGCGCTCACCGTGGCCGGGCCGGTGGGGCTGTTCTCCGCCATTTACCTTTCTGAATATGCGGCGCCGTTTGTGCGTGCCATCGTCAAGCCGGCCCTGGAAATACTGGCCGGTATCCCGACCGTGGTTTACGGGTTTTTCGCCGCCCTGGTGGTGGCGCCGCTGCTCCGCCAGGGGGGAGAAGCGGCTGGATTCGAGGTTTCGTCCGAAAGCGCCCTGGCCGCCGGACTGATCATGGGGGTGATGATTATTCCTTTTGTTTCCTCCATTTCCGATGACGCCATCACCGCCGTCCCCCGCAATCTCAAGGAAGGGGCTCTCGGCCTGGGCGCCACCCGGTCGGAAGCCATCCGCCAGGTGATCCTGCCCGCCGCCTTACCGGGCATCGTCGGCGGCCTGTTGCTGGCGGCCTCGCGGGCCATCGGCGAAACCATGATCGTGGTCATGGCCGCCGGCCTGTCCGCCAACCTGACCCTCAACCCGCTGGAAGCGGTGACCACCGTCACCGTGCAGATCGTCACCCTGTTGACCGGCGATCAGGAATTCGACAGCGCCAAGACCCTTTCCGCCTTCGCCCTGGGCCTGCTGTTGTTTCTGGTGACCCTGGTTTTCAATGTGGCGGCGCTCAGGGTGGTGAAGAAATACCGGGAACACTATGAATAACCATCAACCCAAAGCTTCGCTTCGATCCGGGAAATCCACCGGAACTCAGGTAAGGATTCAGAAACGGCTCCAGCAGCGAAACCGGGCCGAAAGACGATTCAGGCTTTACGGCATGGTCGCCATTTCCTGCGGCATCGTCTTTCTGGCTATTTTGTTTTCCTCCATCACCGGCAAGGGATTAACCGCCTTTCAGCAGACGGAAATCCGGCTTGAGGTCTTCTTTGATGAACAAGCGATCGATCCCCAAGGGTCCCGGGATGCCGCCATCCTTGGCCGGGCCGACTATCAGGGGCTGATCAAGGAATCCCTGCGCCGGGCCTTCCCCGGGGTCAAGGCCCGGCGGGACAAGAAGGAACTCTACCGGCTGGCCAGCATCGGCGCCGGCTACCAGCTTCGCCGCATGGTCATGGAAAATCCGGGCCTTGTCGGCAAGAGCGTGACCGTGTGGGTGCTGGCTTCAGATGACGTGGACATGATCGCAAAAGGGGTCATTCCCGTGGATGCCCGGCCGGAAGTGCGGCGGCTCAGCGACCGTCAGATGGAATGGGTCGGGACGCTTCGGCAAAGCGGCCGGCTGGAAACCCGGTTCAACACCACCTTGTTCACCGCCGGCGATTCCCGGGAGCCCGAACTGGCCGGCGTCGCCGCGGCGGCGGCAGGCTCGTTGATGGCCATCCTGGTCTGTCTGGCCCTGTCCTTTCCCTTTGGCGTGATGACGGCGGTCTACCTGGAGGAGTTCGCCCCCAAGAACCTCTGGATCGGGTTCGTCGAGGTCAACATCAACAACCTGGCGGCGGTGCCTTCCATTGTCTTCGGACTGCTGGGCATGGCGGTGTTTCTCAATTTCTTCGGCCTGCCCCGCTCCGCACCCCTGGTTGGCGGCTTGGTCCTGGCGCTGATGACCCTGCCCACCATCATCATCGCCGGACGGGTGGCGTTGGGGGCGGTGCCGCCTTCCATCCGTGAAGCCGCCTTGGCCGTCGGCGCCAGTCCCGTGCAGGCGGTGTTCCACCACGTCCTGCCCCTGGCCATGCCCGGCATCCTCACCGGCGCCATCATCGGCATGGCCAGGGCCCTGGGCGAGACGGCGCCCCTGATCATGATCGGCATGATCGCCTTCGTGGTCGATATTCCGGGCAATTTCACCGACCCGGCGACGGCCTTGCCGGCGCAGATCTATTTATGGGCGGACAGTCCCGAGCGCGCCTTCGAAAGCCGTACCGCGGCGGCCATCATCATCTTGTTGGTCTTTCTTGTTTTCATGAACCTGCTGGCCATCGTGCTGCGCAGGAAATTCGAAACCCGTTGGTAACAGAGGTCTTAATGACAACCCTGGCGTTTCAATACCCCAACCTGAATAAAAAGACGGAAACTCCTTTGCAGGCGATAATGAACGAAGAAGCTGCGACAATACTTCCGGAAACAGCCGCGCCCCCGAGAATGCGGACCCGGGGGTTGAAGGTTTTCTACAGCAAGGAACAAGCCCTGCGGGATATCGATTTGGATATTCCCCGCAATCAGGTGACCGCGTTGATCGGTCCTTCCGGGTGCGGCAAGTCAACCTTCATCCGCTGCCTCAACCGCATGAACGACGTGATCCCGCAGTTTCGCATGGAAGGCGTGGTCCAGTTGGACGGCATCGATATTTACGGTCCGGACATCGATGTGGTGCAACTGCGGGCCCGGGTGGGGATGGTTTTCCAGAAGCCCAATCCGTTTCCGAAATCCATCTATGACAACGTGGCCTACGGGCCGCGCATTCATGGATTGGCCGCCGGCAAGGCGGAACTGGACGGGATCGTCTTCGACAGCCTGGCCCGGGCCGGCCTGTTGGAAGAAGTGCGGGAACGGCTGAAGAACCCGGGCACCAGCCTTTCCGGCGGCCAGCAGCAAAGGCTGTGCATCGCCCGGGCGATCGCCGTCGAGCCGGAAGTGATCCTCATGGACGAACCGTGTTCCGCCCTGGACCCTATCGCCACCGCCCATATCGAGGAACTGATCGAGGAACTGAAGGAAAAATATACCATCATCATCGTTACCCACTCCATGCAACAGGCGGCGCGCATTTCCCAGAAGACGGCCTTTTTCCACCTGGGATACTTGGTGGAAGAGGGCGAAACGGCCGAGGTTTTCAGCAATCCCCAGGACCACCGCACCCGTGATTATGTCATGGGCCGCATTGGATAACCGCGATTGAAACGATTACAATGAAATGGTGTCACCCTTGATTTTGATCATCGAAGACGAGCCCCACCAGGCCGAGATGCTCCGCTATAACCTGGAGCGGGAGGGCTTCCGGACCAAAGTGCTGGCCACCGGCGAAGAGGCCCTGGCCGCCGTGGAGGAGCGGTTGCCGGACCTGATCGTCGTCGATTGGATGCTGCCGGAATGCTCGGGCATCGATATCTGTCGCCGGCTTCGTAAAAATCCGGAAACAAAAAAACTGCCGATCATCATGCTCACCGCGCGGGGCGAGGAAAGTGACCGGGTCCTGGGCCTGGACGTGGGCGCCGACGACTACATCGTCAAACCCTATTCGCCGCGCGAGCTGATCGCCCGGATGCGGGCCTTGCTGCGCCGCGCCGGTCCGGACGAAAGCGATGAAATCCTGGAATGTTCCGGCGTTGTCATGGACACCGGCGCTCACAAGGTAACCCGGGACGGCCGCGCCATCCATTTGGGGCCGACCGACTTCCGCCTGCTTCACACCCTGATGAAAAAACCGGGCCGGGTCCATTCCCGGGATACCCTGTTGGACAAGGTGTGGGGCCGGGACGTTTATGTGGAGGACCGCACCGTCGATGTGCATATCCGCCGCTTGCGCAAAGCT
>JAJRSS010000017.1 GCA_024278615.1 Alphaproteobacteria bacterium | reverse complement strand
GTTTATGACTCTACAGGCGCAACCCAATTATAGGACACTTTTTTTGGGCATTGCAGCAAAAGCCGCGCCCCATAACAATCTCGAACCAACATCTCGCCTAAACAGGCATCAACAAAACGATTATGGGGCAGGCTCTAGTTACCTTCTCCCTTTTTCCCGCCCCTTGGGAACCGTCCGGCACGAAGCGGTTCATAGGCCCGGTTCACGTTCGTCCAGAGTAACAGCACGCGCTACCCAAACACACCGGGAATGGCACGTTGGCCGGGGCGGGATGATTCCCGCCCCGGCATTCCACCACCAGAACTCCGACCGAAAAGGCATCCCTCATCTCCCTGCCCGTTTTGGGGTCGGGCCGTTTGGGCGATGCGAACATTCCGGCCGCGCCGCTAGAACTCGCTCAAATCATCATCATCGAGCGGTATCACCTGCTCGGGATTGGCGACGGCGCGCGCACCGTCATCACGCTCCGGAGGGGCGGCCAGGACTTTCGCCGTGCCCCGGCGTTCGCCCGCGGGCCTGCCGGTCGCGGGGGTACGCGGCGCGGCGGGGGTATGCGGCACGGGGGGCGGTGTCACCGGCCTGTTACTCCCGGAATGGCCGCCCCCCACCAGCGCGGCCAAATCCTCGACGATTTTCATCATCTGGTCGGCCTGGGCACTCAGTTCCTCCGCGGCCGCGGCGCCTTCCTCGGAATTGGCCGCGTTGGCCTGGGTCACCTGGTTCATCTGGGCCACGCCGGTGTTGATCTGGTCGATGCCCCGGGTTTGCTCTTCGCTGGCCGAGGCGATCTCGGCGACCAGGACCGCCACTTTCCCCGCGCTTTCCTGGATGCCTTCAAAAGTAGTGGAAAGCTGGCCGGCCACCCGCACGCCGCCCTCGGCGTTCTTCACCGAACCAGTGATCAGGTCGGAGGTGTTCCGGGCCGCCTCGGCGGAACGCTGGGCCAGGTTGCGCACTTCCTCGGCCACCACGGCAAATCCCTTGCCGGCGTCGCCGGCCCGCGCGGCTTCCACCGCGGCATTCAACGCGAGGAGGTTGGTCTGGAAGGCAATCTCCTCGATGGTCTTGACGATGCCCGCCGTTTCGTCGGCGGATTTCTTGATCTCTTCGATGGAGCGCGACATTTCGACCATCGCTTCGGCACCCTGGCCGACCACCTGCTTGGCCTCATCCATCAGCGCGTTGGCCTGGTTGGCGTTTTCCATGTTCTGCCGGGTCATGGAGGTGATCTCTTCGATGGATGCCGAAGTCTCTTCGAGACTTGACGCCTGCTCGCTGGCGCCTTCCGCCATGCTCGTACTCGACTGGGCGACCTGACCCGACGCGGCGGTCACCTGTTCGGCGCCGGCAGATAGGGATTCGACCGCGTTGGTCAACGGCTTGCTCACTGAACGTGCGATGGACCAGGCAAGAAAGGCCACCACCAAGGCGACGACGAGCAAACCGCCAACGATCCACGTCACCAGTTGACGGTTTGCATCCGCGCTGATACCGGCCATCCGCGTCTCGGCCGCCATGGCCACCGCTTCATCAATTTCAGCGATCAGGGCCCACTTCGTGCCGAAGATATCCAGTGGTGCCCATGCGGACAGGACATCACTGCCACGGTAGTCCTTGATTACTTTCTCGTCGGTTCCGCCGCTCATGGCACCGCGCACGGCTTCGGTATCAACTTTGTTGCCTTGCTTGAAAGAAGCCATGATAGTGTAGCCATCGGGGTTGAGAACCGAGTCGGAACGCATGTACCCGTCCGGCCCGACGAGGTAGGCCTCCAGGGTGCGCTCCTTGTTCGAACCCACGGCCATCATGGTGCTGATGGCCTCTTCGGAAAGCTGTAGCGCCACGATCAGTTCCACCTTGCCGTTTTTGACCACCGGCTGAGCGATGAAGGCCGCCGGGGCGCCCGCGCTCGGGGCATAAGGTGCGAAATCGCCAAAAGCGAACTTTTTGGTGCTCAAACATTCCCGCACGGCCTTGCCTAAACCTGAATCCGCGTATTTGCCGTCCACCAGGTTCGTCCGGTAGTCCGCCTCCCGGGCCACCGTATAGAAACAGAAGCCGTCCGGATTGACCAGGAATACGTCGTAGTAGCCGTACACGTTGGCATACTTCTCATAAAAGTATGTCCCCGAGTCATCCTTGGGGCAAAAAGCCTCCGCCACATCCATTTCCGCGAGAACCGCCCAGCGAACGCCCATGAAATCGACGGGTGCCCAAGCACTCAGGACCTGGTTCTCATTGTAGTCGATAATAACCCCGGTGCCCGTGTTTCCTCCAAGCGCGGCCCGTACCGCTTCCGTATCGACCATGCCCTTTTGAGGGTTCGCGAAGGACGCCTTCACGCTGTGATTCACGGGGTCAAGAAAGGAGTCGGTACGCATGAGTTTGTCCACGCCCACCATATAAACCTCTCCTGTTTCTCCCAGGCCGCCCCGCTCGTTCATGAGGTCTTGTATCTTTTCGAGAGACACCTGAAGCGCGACCACGCCGGCCTGTTCTCCTGCGGCGATTATGGGAGCGGCAATGAAGGCTGCCGGCTCCCCGTTGGAGGGCGCATAGGGCGCGAAATCCTCGAAGACGGTTTCGCCGTTCATCGCCCGCCGAACCGCCTTACCCAAGCCGGTGTTTTTGTATTCCCCCGTCAGCAGGTTCGTCTTATAGTCGGATTCGCCGGCCTGGGTATGCACGCACAAGCCATCGGTATCGACAATGAAAAAATCATAGTACCCAGTGGTCTTGATGAATTCATCCACAATACCCGCGTAGCGTTCGAATTCCGGCGTTTTCTCCCCTGACTCCACGAAACGTCGATAATGGGACATGCCTTTCGTACAGATGGAACGATTCTGCTGCGCCACAATATCTATCCGAAGCTGATTGAGGAGTAATTCCACGGCGGCTTTCTTGTTGTCGCGCAAGGCGCTCAGTTTGTCGAAGGCTTCTTTGCGCAGCGTACTGACCGTCTCCATGAGCACGCCCATATCACCCTTGCGCTCGGCGAAATACTGCGTTATTTGTTGTTTCTTGATTTCCCGCATGGCCTTGAGTTCATCGTAGGCCGCCTTCTCCAGTGCGGACACGCCTTCGTCGCTCACCGTGTTCAGCCCGCCCGATGCAACCACCCAGGCAACGGTACCGATGAGGGCCAATGGAACAAGGCCCACGGCCAGGTAAGTTGATATCAGTTTCGTGCTCAGTTTCATCTTCATGGCTCGTTTTCCCTTTTCCAGTTGCTTTTAATCATGTAAGGACAATGTCGAGCTTCTATTCCTCATCCCCGATTTGCCGTACCATGGCCAACTCACCGTCCGCCAACACACGCCGGATGTCGAGGAGGATGATCACGCTTTCCCCCACCTTGCCCATGCCGAGGATATAGGCCGTATCCACGGCGGCGCCGAAAGCGGGGGCCGGCTCGATCTGGTCGGCGGCCACGTCGAGCACTTCGGCCACCCGGTCGACCACGACGCCCATGGTGCCGGCCTGTCCGTTCGCACCCACCTCCACCACGATAATGCAGGACTGGTCCGTATCCTCGGTCGCCTCCATGCCGAATTTCCGGCGCAAATCGACGACGGGGATGACCTTGCCGCGCAGGTTGATAACCCCGCGCACGAAGTCCGGTGTCCTCGGCACGGTCGTAATGGGGGCCATCTGGATGATTTCCTGTACGGCCAGGATGCCCAGGCCATACATCTCCTCTGCCAAGAAAAAGGTGAGATAAAGTCCCTAGTGCGTCTCGGGCGGCGATTCCGTAACGGTTTGTTCTTCCCTTTCCATGGTCCCTTTTTCTCCTTTTTTTCTGTTTTCATCCCTGTCACCGCGCTTCCTTCGGGATACCCTGTTCCCCATTCCCATCCTGCCGTGGCGGTTGAATGCCTTTTAAGCCAGAAATATGCCAATCAACACAACCCGGCCTTACCGCGTCGTAATCATTTTAACCGTTTATAGTTACTGGGATTTCGGGATACTAGCGACGTAAGGGGATACTATGCCGTGAAAGGAAAACGAGTCTTGTAAACAAGACTTATATCCTTTCTCAGTCTGATTTTAAAGACACGGGGCCGGCTGAAGGTTGCCCGGGCGGCGACAGGGCTCGCGGCGTGGAAGGGAGGGAGGGTAAGCCCAACCAGGCGTAGCCGGAACCAAAAAGTGGTTCATCCGACAAGAGCGTACTTTGTCATTCCCGCGAACGCGGGAATCCATGGAAAAGGTCAAGGTGCTGCCCCCATCATGGATCCCCGCTTTCGCAGAGATTTTTTGGAGGGGTTTAATTTTGTTTCATTTTAGCAAGGGTGGCAATCCCAAGGGCACCCAAGAGGGATTAGTATACTTAATTATGGCTGTATTTTATTCGAGTAATAATGATGACCAGAACCTGGTGCTGATATAAACTCTGGAAACAGGATGCGCGGGCAATCTTACGCCATTTCGCCTG
>JAJRSS010000196.1 GCA_024278615.1 Alphaproteobacteria bacterium | reverse complement strand
CCCAGCCTCATAATCTTCACGCAAAGCAATCGCTGCACCCATGGTGAACCTCCCTGAAACGATTCACCGATATTGATTCAGACTTCTCGCCCCATGAAAAGGGCCAAAATGAGTCTCAATCACCGCAATCTGGTATAAGATACCTTGGGACGAGGTATGGAAAGCCTCTTCCTTGGGCCTCATTTCATCACCCGGGAAACCTCATTTTTCCCACCTCAGCTTGATTTGGGTTCGATTGCCGGCCTGATTCCGGATTATTTCGGAAGCCGGGTAATATTGAAAAAATCTATGGTTTATAAATGGTTAACGGTCAAATTTGTGCCTTTTTCCCTTTACCTGGAAACACCCATGGGCTAGTCTCCGTTTCGGAGTGAGAATCACTCCCGGCGGAAGAAACCCGCCCATCCGATAACTCTAGAATGGAGTAGCCAACCATGGCTGAAGTAACCCTAAACCAAGCAGTGCGTAACAGCCTGCTTTCCCTTCAAAGCACGTCCAAACTCATCGAGCAGACCCAGGGTCGTCTGTCCTCAGGCCTGCGTGTCGCCGGACCGGTCGACGACCCGGTGGCGTTCTTCCAAGCCAAAGGCCTAGAAGACAGGGCCTCTGACTTTGCCGAAAAGAAAGACTCCATCGACCAGGGTATTAGCTCGGTTACCGCAGCCCTGGACGGCGTTGACGCCATCGAAACTCTGGTCCGCCAACTCAAGGGTGTGGCGCAGAGCTTCAAATCCGCCAGCGCGACCACGATCACTGACCTGATTACCCAGTTTCAGGATCTTCGTACGCAGATCGACCTTCTGGCGGCTGACGCTTCCTATCAGGGCGTCAACCTGGTCAACGGTACGGGCACCACGCTCAGTGTTGAGTTCTCGCAAAAGAGCGCCAGCAAGCTGGATATTACTTCCGTTAACCTGACGATAGCGACGGCCGGACTGAATATCATTTCGGTGACCAACTATACGGGTGGGTTCGAGGTCAAGGCCGCGGCCTCGACGGCGGGCGGCAGTAATGCCACCTCCTTGACCAACGGCCGGTTCGCCCAGCAGACGCAGTACTTCACCGCCGGGTCCACCTTCAACCTTACCTTCGAAGGTCTGACCCAGTCCTATAGCGCCGGGTCCACCATTTCGTTCCAGGGTGAAACCATCACCACCGTTTCCGGACGGCAGCTTTCCGCCGGTGCGGTCATCGAATTGACCGTCGCCTCCGCCGGTGCTGGCGCGACCAGCGCGTTTTATGTCAACACGACGGAAAACGTGAACTTCCTGTACAATTACGCGTCGGGAACCACGGGGGGCCTCGGAACGGCTATAACGGCGGGCGAGACCCTCACCCTGACCTACAACGGCCTTACCCGGACCTTCACTACGGCCGACAACGGCCTGCTCTTTACCGCCGCTACCGCCATTATCGGCAGTGGGACGTTCCAGATTTCGTCAGGCTCCGTCGTCCTGACCAGCGGCTCGACCTTCAATATCACGTTGCGGTCGACCTGTGCCACCTTGTCGGCGAATACCCTCCAGCTGTTCAGCACCGGTTTCGCCGCCACCTCCGCCGCCACTACCGCGCTTGCCGTGGCGTCTACCACTCAGTACTCCATTGGCAATGTCCTGGTGCTAAGTTCGTTCACCGCCGAGGCAGCCCTTGGAACCACTAACCTGGTACAGGCGGGTGATAACACCTCGGTTAACACGGTCATCACTGCCCTCGATGCCGCGCTGGCTACGCTACGTACCAACGCTTCCAACCTGGGTAATAACGTGGCCGTGTTGCAGGCTCGTTTCGATTTTACCGAGCAGTACGTGAACACCCTTGAAATCGGTGGCTCCAAGCTGGTGCTGGCCGACCTGAACCAAGAGGGTGCCAACCTGCTGGCCCTGCAAACCAGGCAGCAGTTGGGTATTCAGGCTCTGTCCTTCGCCGGTCAGGCGGAGCAAGGGATCCTGGCCCTGTTCAACTAATAGACGCCCACACAAGACGGAAAGGGGGTCCACACCTCTTCCGTCGGCGTCTCTTGGGACGATCTTGGAACGCCGCTTTTCCTCCAGGAAAGGCGGCGTTCTCTTTTTTTGGTTTACCGCTCCTCCCGATGTTATCCAAACATGGTGGCTTGGGTGATGGAAGGTTGGGATAGGACGGGAATTGGTTTAGGGTTGTCCGGCCATCCGCGCATTGACTGGCGAGTTCGGTTTACCCGCAGACCCTGTTTCGCGCCAGAGGACTATCGCTCCATGCAGATCGACCCTCCCATCCAGTCTTCCCGCCTGAAATTGCGCACCTTGAAAGAAGACGACATCGGCGAACGCTATCTTTCCTGGCTCAACGAAGAAGAAATAAACCGCTTCCTGGAAGTCCGCTTCACCGGTCAGACGGCATCCAGCCTGCGCCAGTATGTGGCTTCCCTCAATGACAGCAAAGACACCTTGTTCCTGGGCATCTTCCTCAAGGGCAGTGGTGTTCATATTGGCAATATCAAACTGGGTCCGATCAGCCCTCATCATAAGAGAGCGGATATCGGCATCGTCGTCGGCGACCGGGATCACTGGGGCAAGGGCTACGCCACCGAAGCCATTGGCGCCCTTGCGGATTACGCCTTCACCGGTCTCGATCTCCATAAATTGACGGCCGGGTTATACGAGGAAAATGAAGGCTCGCGCCAAGCGTTCCTCAAGGCCGGATTTGTCGAGGAGGGACGCCTGCCGGAACACTGGTTGTGCGGCGGTGCCTGGCAGGACGGTATTCTTTTGGGCCGCGTTCGGAAGCCAAAAGCCGGCTAGCTTTCCTGCTTTCGCGCTTCGGCTTCATCTTCCCTATCGGTACGGACCAGTTTTTCCACGTCATGTTCCATGGACCGCAGCAAATCCGATTCATGACGAACCAAATCCTGGGTTGCCTTCAGCCCCTTGTAAAGATGCCCGTTTTCCACCTGAATCAACATCTTGTCGGCGATCGGCCTGGCACTGGGGCAGGCCGAAACATAGTCGTTGAGAAAATTACGGAACAGCTTCAGGTAATCTTCCTTCTTATCGGCGAACATATAGGCGCACTGAAGCATGAAATACACCCGGGACGCCGGCGTCCGCACGTCTTCTTCCGACAGCACTTCCCGGCCCCGCAGAATCGCCGCCTGATTGTGTATCAGCAGTTTTGAAGCAGCACCGTTATTTTCTATGACGGCGCCGTTGATGATGATCTTGTCACCCGACTTGAAATCGATCAAAAGCGGCACGGGTCTTCCTTTTTTGGTGGAATCAACGGGGTGGTTCTGGCCCCTTTTTACAGCAACACTGTACCGCGCCGAGCCCGCCCCCATCAACCATGTCCCGAAAGCAGCCAATTCCGTCCCTTTTTCGCCCACCTTGCCGAACCCCGGCGCCTGAGGTTAAAAACACAGGCGCCGCATCCCTTGCCTTTGGTCACCGAAACCATGACCCGCGATATTGAAGCCCAGAAGTTGCTTGATTCCGGCCTGGAGGAACACCGGGCCGGCAGGCTCGAGGCGGCCAGGTCCCACTACCGGAACCTGCTTCTCGCCCTGCCCGAGGACCCAAACGCCAATTACCTGTTAGGGGTGGTTACCGTTCAATTGGGGGATGGTGCCGCTGGAATTCTACTTCTTCGCCAAGCGGTCTCAATGTCGCCTTCAAACGTGGAATTTACCCATGGGCTGGTCAGCGCCCTCAAGGGTAGCGGCCGGCAGCGGGAAGCGGAGGCGGTTCTTCGCGCCTTTTTGCACGCCGATCCCAACGAAGGCAGGGCACACCTGGAACTGGCGCACGTGTTGAGGGATAGGGAAAATTTCGAAGGCGCCGAACGCCACTATCGCCGGGCCCTTGAACTGATGGATTCCAAGCCCGTCATTCTTGATGCCCTGGCCGGGCTGCTGATTGCCTCCGGCCGGGAAGACGAAGGCGAATCCTGCTTCCGTCAGGCCCTGGCCCTGGATGCCGACCGCCTTCCATCTCTCAACAACCTGGGGCTCTTGATGGCTTCCCGGGGAAACCTGGATGAAGCGGTGGAACTGTTCCACCGGGCCATTAAGCTGATGCCCCAGGGGGCTGACCTTTGGTTCAATTTAGCCGAGACCCTTCATGCCCGCCTTTCCCTGGACGAAGCCCGCGAGGCTTACGATCAGGCCATAGCGCTTCGCCAGGATTTCGCCATCGCCCACTTGCACAAGGGCATGGCTTGGCTGAGGGAAGGGCATTTTCGGAAAGGTTGGGAGGAATATGAATGGCGATGGCGGGCCGAGGGCTTCCCCAACACCCCAGCACCGGGAATCCCCTGGGATGGTTCACCCCTGAACGGCGCGGACATTTTTCTTACGGCGGAACAGGGCCTGGGCGATATTCTCCAGTTCGTGCGGTATGCGGCCCTGGTTTCCGACCGGGGTGGCCGGGTAATCCTTCAAGTGCCGCAATCCATGACCCGCCTGATGAAAACCGTTCCCGGTGTGGCGCGGGTCATTCCCACCACCCAGCCCTTGGGTGGCGGCCCGGTTCATGCGCCGCTGATGAGTCTGCCGCATTTGTTCGGAACCACCCTGGATACCATTCCCGCCAACATTCCCTATATGAAAGTGGATGACGAAGACGCCGCTATCTGGCGGTCCAGAATTGGAAGCGATGGGTTGAAAGCAGGCGTAGTGTGGCGGGGAAATATTGACCACCGGAATGACGCCAACCGCTCTGGCACACTTTCCATGATGGCTCCGTTGGCGGACCTGCCCGGCGTACGCTTGTTCTGCCTTCAGAAGGATCCGCCTGTCGGCGACAGACCCTTGCCCGACACCATGATGGACCTGGGCCCGAAGCTAAATGATTTCGCCCAAACGGCGGCGGCGGTGAGTTGCCTGGACCTGATTATCAGCGTCGATACGGCGGTCGCTCATCTGGCGGGCGCCCTGGGCAAGCCCGTATGGTTGCTGCTGCCCCACAGCCCGGATTGGCGCTGGCTGCTCGACCGCAAGGACAGTCCCTGGTATCCCTCCATGCGCCTTTACCGGCAATCCCGCCGGGGGGGGTGGGGGCCGGTCATGGATCAGGTGTGCATGGACCTGACTGACTTGGTGTCCAAATGAGAAATCAGCATGGCCCCCGAACCCGGATGTTGCGGCTGTCCCGAAAGCCAACGATGATGGCTTCCACCTTTGGCATGGAGCACCCATGAACACCCATTCCGATAACGAAAAGATTCTGGCCGAGGCCCTGCGACTGGCCGAGGTCCTGGACAAGATCGACGAGGCTCTGGCCGTGGCCATGAAACAACATCAGGCCGGCAATCTCGAAGGGGCGGAGACGATTTACCGGAAAGTTCTGCAAGTGGATCCCCACAATGCCGAAGCCCTGCACCTGTTGGGCCTTATTACCTTCCAGCGGGGCTCCCTTTCCCGGGCCGCCAAGCGGATCCGGCAGGCCATAGCCATAGACGGCGAACGCGGCCCGTTCCACAACAGCCTGGGCAACGTGGCCTTGAAGATGAACAAGTATGATGAAGCCGAAACCCACTTCCGGCGGGCGGTGGAACTTGAACCCGGCAACAGCGAATTTCATGCCAGCCTGGGTGCCTTCCTTGCCGGGCAAAACAGGACAGACGAGGCCTTGGCCGCTTACCGTCAGGCCCTGGACGTGAATCCTGGGCACGAAAGCACTACGCTCATCCTTGGAAATTATCTGGTCCACCTGGAACGGTTCGGCGAAGCGGCCGACGTATTCCGGCGGGGCGTCGAGCATCATCCTGAAAATAGCATTTTTTCCAATGATTTAGCAGGGTGCCTGTGGAACCTAGGACAACACGGGGAGGCCGTGGATGTTTACCGCAAACTGGTCAAAGCCGATCCCGCCAACATTGATGGCCTGCGTAATCTGGCGACGGCGCTACGCATGATGGAGCAGACGGAAGAAGCCGAAGCGATCTGCCGCCGCGCCGTGAAGCTGGCCCCCGGCGATCCCCTCACTCAGGACTGCTTGGGCAACATTCTGGTTGACCTGGGCCATGTCGAGGAAGGCTTGGCGGCGTACGGCGCGGCGTTGGACCTTGTTCCCGGCAATGCCGACATCCACAGCCACCGTGCCTTGGCCCGCCTTCTTTCCGGTGATCTCAAGGGTGGGTTCGAGGAATATGAATGGCGGTGGAAAGTCAGCAGCTTCCCCGCCTCCATCCGCAATATTCCCCGGCCCGTATGGGACGGATCGCCGCTGGACGGCCAAACCATCCTGCTGCATGGAGAACAGGGCGCCGGCGATACCTTTCATTTCGCCCGCTATGCGCCCATGGTGGCGGAACGGGGCGGCCGCGTATTGGTGGGATGCCAGCCGGGCCCGCGACGCGTCCTCCAATCCCTGGCCGGCGTGGACCGGGTAGCCACGGAAGGCGACGCCGTCTCCTTTGACTGCCACGCACCGCTTATGAGCCTGCCCCATATTTTCGGCACCACCAGGGAAACCATCCCCGCCGATGTCCCCTATCTGTTCGCCGAAGAAGAGCTTTCAGCCGCCTGGGAGAAACGGCTTGAGGCGTTTGAGGGGTTAAAGGTCGGAGTGGCTTGGCGCGGTGGACCGTCCCACGCCCAGGACCGCAAACGATCACTGCCCGACGAGGTTCTGGCTCCCCTGGGGGACATTCCGGGGGTAGATGTCTTCAGCCTGCAAAAACTTCCCAGCGGCACGGTATTTCAGGTTCCCGCGGGATTTACCGACCTGGCTCCGGAATTGAACGACTTTGCCGACACGGCGGCGGCCATGGACCGGCTGGACCTGATCGTCAGCGTCGATACCTCGGTCGCCCACTTGGCCGGGGCGATGGCAAGACCTATCTGGATCATGTTGCCGAAAGTGCCGGAATGGCGGTGGTTCATGGAGGGCGAAGGCAGCCCCTGGTATCCCCAGGCGCGCCTTTTCAGGCAAGGGGAGGCCGGGGACTGGAAGGGTGTGGTGAAAAGAGTGGCAGATGCCCTGAAATCAATGGCCGGCGCTTCCTGACGCCGCCGCCTTTACATTTTACATGAACAATTTAGGGGCGGCGCCTTATGCCAAGGAGCGGTTCAGCCACCGGCTGTCGCATAGGCCTTTTCGGCGGCGTTGTGCTGCATGGTACGCTTGCGGGTGCGCCAGAACCGCATGGTGCGCTGGCATGCTTCAGCCGTAATCTTGTCGTACATGCTGAGCAGCTCAAATACCTCTTCCGTGCTGCGTTCGCCTTTTTCGTCGCTGAGCAGAAGTAGATTGGAGAAGGTTGCCCGGTCGAAGCCGATGGCTTTGCATCCGATGGCCAAGGCTTGGCTGTCTTTTTTGAAAATAATATGTTTGGCCGTACGCACATCCAGGTCCGTCAGGCGGGCAAACCCGAACAGGAATTCATTTAGCTTGCCCTGGCGCAGCAATTGGACAAGAAGGCCCTGGTCCAATTGCTTCAACCGCTCCTTGCGGCGGATGAATTTCTCCGGCGCGCTCCAGTTGGCTTCGGCCCCCACGGCTTCATTTCCCAACGCCGCCTTGGTGCTGGCCAAGGCTTCGTCAAGCAGCGCATCGTCGATGGCATCGTTTTTCATCACGATTTCCTCGCGCAGCGCTTTCGATACGAACCAGAACATTTCGTTCATCAGGTCCGGCGGCAGGTCTTGGCGATTGACCAGGGGCTTGTGCAGCCTTTCACTATTTTCCGCCCGGGCAATTACGGTTTCCATGGTCTCGCGGGATATTTGCGCGCCCTTGTTTTGCACAAGGGTCTCAAGGATATCGTCGCTACCGTGTTCGACCAGGGAATGGGAGACTTCCTTGGCCACGTCTTCCCGCACGGCGATGACCTTCATGTGATCCTGGCTGTGGCGTTTGATGATCTCGATCAAGTCAGCATTTTGCAGGACGGTGCTGTTGGCGAGGACCGGTTGGGCGACTTCGATCTCGTCGTTGGCCAGCTTTGTTATCAGGTCGTGGGGAGCTGAATCCGTGCAAGACAGTCGCTCGGCCAATTCCCTTCGGACCGCCATTTCCAGATCAAACGCGACCTTGCTCATGATATCCGAGAAATGTTGCGTTTCAGTTTCACTCAGGTCAGCCGGTTTTTCCAGAAACAAATCCGTAACTTCACGCAGCAAATCCCTGCGCCGCTCGCCGGAAGGTTCCTTGGCCAGATCGATCAAATTCTGAAGACGATTGGTATTTTTCATGGCGCCCCTGAAACGCGAGTTCTTTCCCGTGCCGGAATTCGTTCAAACCCGGCTGTTTTTTCCACCAATGCGGCCATCGTTACAGGTCTAGAAATACCCTGATAAGGTTGATGTTTCCCTAATGGCGCAGGCCCCTGGGGAACCACCGCCTGGAATGACCAAACCGGCAGAAAATGCCGCGGGAACCCTGAAAAAATTGCCGGGCCACGCCACCCCCAGCCTTCACCCCAACCTAACCCACGTAGAAAATATCAATTATTTCACCAACTTAACTCTCCATCGTCACTTGGCCCATCGATTGCTAGGTGAGGGAGTGGATAAACTTGTTTTGGGAAAGTTTTTACTATGGATGCATCTCCGATCAAATATCAGGGTATCGACGGCGGGCGGTCTCAGGACACCATCGGGGGAGGAAGCCCCGCCTCGGAAAGCGGCCTGCCGGCCGTCTTCGCCACCCTTCTTCAAGGAAGAGCCCCCAACATCGAAGGCGGCCTGGACTTCCTGGCCATCCAGGAAAGCGTCACCAGTAACTCGGCTGCTGTCGATACGGCGCCGCCGGAGGACAACCACGCTTACGACCGCCAGGACGATGACCAATTCGAGCCCTTCGATACTGGCCGCAATAGAGGCTACCCAGAAGATGAGCCGGAAACCTTCCAGGCCCGTGACAATGATGATTTTGGCCGCGAAAAGGCCTCCGGCAAGGAAGACAATCGGGCGGATGCCACCGGCGACAATCCGTACGACCCCGACGAGAAACCGGCGGAAACCGGGCGGGCCACGGCGGAGGATGACCTCGACGATGGTTCCGCGCCAGGCCAAACCACGGATACCCAGACGGCGGACGGTGGGCAGCCTTCGCCTACCGGCGAAGGCATGGGCGCCGTTCAGGCGGAGGCTACTTTGACCGGATTGGCGGTGGAAACCGGTGCTCTTCTTCCACAAGCCAAGGCCGGGTTGAACAATGCCCTTTCCAACGCCGGCGGCAAGACGGCGGCCGGAGGGGGAGAGACAGGCTCCTTTCAACCTGCCGCCACGACCCAACCGGTGAAAGCCGGTTCGCAGGCGCAAGCCAAGGCCCCGGCGCAAGCCGCCAACACGCAAGCCGGAAACAGCCAGGCGGCGGGGACAACGGCAGCGGCCCAGGCCCAGGGACTGGCCAACAAGGCAGGCAACAATAGCGGCACCATGATCAAGGTCAGCGTCACCAATGAAGCCAACACACTGGTCTCCCAACCGGCATCCAACCTTGGTTCCGCTTCTGCTCTCGCCGCCGCCGCCCGGTGCGGTGAAGGAACGAAATCCAAAACCGGTGGGCCGCCTGGGGCTCAGGCAAACACCACCCTGGGCTCCCCTCAGGCCGGTCAGATTGCGGCGGTGACCGCCACCCCCGGACAGGGCCAGCAGGCCAGTGCACAGGCGGCGCTGGCGCAACCGTTGCCAACCAGAGCGGCCGGTTCCGGCAACCCGGTACAGACCGCTCAGCCCTTGCAGACGGGTGGCGACGTGGCGCCCGGCGTGCCCACCCAGGCGACCGGTAATGTTCAAACCCAACAGGCGGCCACCCCTCAGACGGCTAAAGCCGCCCGCGGACCGGCAGCCAATTCCGCCGTTACGAATCAGATTACAGTACAGATCACCAAGGCCATCCAAGGCGGTATTGACAAGCTGACCATCATGCTCAAGCCCGCCTCCTTGGGACGGGTCGAGGTGCAGTTGGAAATTGCCCACGACGGCCGGGTCAGCGCCGTGGTGATCGCCGATAACAAGGATACCCTGGACTTGCTGCAAAAGGACGCCAAAGAACTGGCCCGTGCCCTCGCCGACACCGGCCTCCAGACGGATTCCGACAGCCTGAGCTTCAACCTGCGCGGCAGCGGCAATGAGCAGGGCGAAGAAGGAACCGCATCCTCCGGAACACCGGAAGGCGAGTCCGAACCTGGCGAGACCGAAACCATAGATGAAACCCTGGACCGCCTGATTGCCGGTGACACCGGCGGTGGACTGATACCGGGCCGAGTCGATATCCGCGCCTGAGGAAATAAGGACCATGAACGTAGATACTGTCGCCGCGACCCAGCAACAAACCGCTTCCTCCGTCTCCAAGGGAAAGTTAGACGAGGATTTCACCCGGTTCATGACCCTGCTGATTACACAATTGCAGAATCAGGACCCCCTGGACCCCATGGACGCCAACGAGTTTACGTCGCAATTGGTCCAGTTCGCCAATGTGGAGCAGCAGATTGAACAAAACGCCAATCTGGAGAAGCTGTTGGATCTTCAGCAAACTTCGCAAGTCGCCTCCATGGTCAACTACCTCGGCAACACCATCGAAGCCGAAAGCCAGAAGATCAATCTGGAGGAAAGTGGCTTGGCCGAGTTCACCTATACCCTGGACGGCAACGCCAAAACGGTTTCCGTATTCATCCGCAACGCCGATGGAGTGACCGTATCAACCATCGACGGCGATACCGAAGTTGGCCAGCACGTTTTCACCTGGGATGGGAAAGACAGCAGCGGCAACCTACAACCTGCCGGCGTTTACACCATCGTCGTCAACGCCCTCGACACCGAGGACGCGCTGATGAAGGTGGACCAGACCGTATTTGGCAAAGTCACCGGCGCCGGCGCAGAAAATGGCGTGGTTTACCTGAACATGGGCGAAGTCTCGGTGACCATGGACAACGTCCTGTCCGTCCGCGAAACCGTGAATCACGAGACCTAGGAAACAACCCACCAAAACCGGGGTGGCGGCCGCGTGCTGTCCACCGAACGCTTGTAAAGAACGCAACCAGGTACAACGCCAACCCAGCCGCCAGAGTTAGACGGTTTTGAAGGAGAAGAAAAATGAGTTTATTCGGTGCACTGTCATCCGGCGTTTCCGGCCTGACCGCCCAGAGCAGCGCCATCGGCGCTATCGCCGACAACATCAGCAACCTGAGCACGGTGGGTTACAAGAGCACCACGGTCAACTTCCAGACCCTGGTTACCAAGCAAACCTCATCGACCTTGTTTTCACCGGGCGGTGTCCAGTCCGCGCCGCGCCAAAATAACGGCCAGCAGGGCCTGCTTCAGGCCTCCAGTTCCCAATCGGACCTGTCCCTTTCGGGCGCCGGCTTCTTTGTCGTCAACGAAGCCGCCGTGCCCACGGCGACGGACCAGTACCTGTACACCCGGGCCGGCTCTTTCTTCCAGGACAGTGGCGGTTTCCTGCGCAACACGGCAGGTTTTTACCTGCAGGGGTGGCCGACCAATGCCTTGGGAGTGGTGATCCCGGCGAACACAAGCCTGACCGTAGCCAACCAGAACATCATCTCCACCGATTACCTGTCGACCATCAATTTGAGCCGGGTTGGCGGCACGGCGGCGGCGACCAGCAATCTTTCCATCGGCGCCAACCTGCCGGCAAACGACGCCACCGGCGCCACCCACAGGACGGACACGCAATTCTTCGACTCCCTGGGCAACGCCAACACCATGAGCCTAGTTTACACCAAGTTAGGCGTTGACAATCAATGGGCCATCGACATGGAGCCGCCGCCGGAGACGACAGTTCTGACCCTGTATGACGGGGCATCCACGCCCCTTGTCTATTCCAGTATCGGACAGCTTGAGTTCACCGCCCGTCCGGCGGATGGAAGCTCGGTGGTCATTGATGGCGTGACCTATGAATTCGATTCTGATTCCTCGGTCGCGGCCGGCTCTGTCGCGGTGGATATTTCCTCATCCACGACCATGGCCGGCGATGTCGCGGCCCTGATCAGTACGGTGACCACTGGAGCCAACGCCGATACGGATTTCTTCGGTAATGGCCGCATGGCGCTGAAGACCGGCGTTTCCAGCACCATCCTGTTCAAGGAGGACGGTACCGGTTCCATCTCCGTCAACCCGGTCGGCCTTCTGGACACCAGCGGCAACCCGGTGACCAACCAAACCGCCGCCTTCACCGTAGCCCTGGTCAACGATGCCTACACGGACTTTACCCAGTTCAAGTTTTCCGGCGTGCCGGCAGACACCCAGACCATTACCATTAACGGCATTACATACACGTTTGACGCCGCCGAGGCCGCCAACGATAACGACCTGAACATCCGCATCGACAGCGTCGCCAACATGCTGGCCGACCTGGAGGCCGCCATCGAAGCCAACGACCCCGAGTTCGCCTCCGGCGCCAGCACGGTAGCCATCGCCGAACGGGGCGGCACCGGCGCTCCCGTCACGGCCGACACCCTGTTGTTGAGTTCCCTTGATTCGGGATCCTATGACGTGGTTTTCGGCGCCGCCTTCACCAATCCGCCCACCTCACCCGATGGCGCCATCACCTATGCGGCGGCCAAGACGGTGGCCATCACCACCAACGCCGGGCTCGCCTTTGACGGTAACGGCCTGCCCACCACTTTCAACGTGGCCGAGATCGAGATCCTGGGCTTCACCAACGGCGCCGAGGACATGGATAATGCGCCCACCAACAAACCCCGAATCGACCTGGATTTCGGCACCGCCGGCGAAGCCGACGGCATGACCCAGTTCGGCGCCTCGTTCACGCCCATCTTCATCACCCAGAACGGTTCCCGCTTCGGCACCTTCTCGGGTGTCACCATTGGCGTCGACGGGCTGCTCACGGCCCTGTTCGACAACGGTGAAACCCGGCCGATTTTCCAGATACCCGTCGCCACCTTCGTCAACCCCAATCAGTTGGCAAGCAAGTCGGGTAACGTGTGGAGCGCGACCCAGAGCTCGGGCACCTTCACTTTGCGCGTCGCCGATACCGGCCCGGCGGGGCAAGTCATCCAGGGAGCCCTGGAAGCTTCCACCGTGGACATCGGCAATGAATTCACCAGCATGATCGTCGTCCAGCGGGCCTATGCGGCCACCGCCAAGATCATCAGTACCGCCGACGACATGCTGGAGGAACTGATGAGGATCAAACGATAATCAGGTAAGATTTCAATCATAACGAGGGCCCGGATTAATCGGGCCCCACCGACATCACGTCCCCCATCACGTCCCAAAAACCTGTTCCCGGCATGGCCACAAGGCCATGTCCGGGGCCTTTTTTTGGCCGGTGGGATAGAGGTTTGTCGTGGTTGGGAGGGACTGCGGCATCGGTACGGTAAACGGCGAAAAGCCTTGGTTATCCTTCGGTTAACCTTGTTCCTTAGCCTTTCTTTAACAGGGCCCATGATATTCCGGAATGCGCGGAACGCAACAACTGACCAAGAATCGCCCCCATGAGCCAGCGCGCCAGAAACGGTAGCATTTCAGACCCGACAGCGGCCCTCGGCCCTTCCGGATTGATGACCCTGAACGACCTGCCCTCCCCCGACACCAAACGATGGGTAATTCGCCGCAAGGCGGAAGTGGTCGCGGGCGTGCGCGCTGGGCTGATCACCCTGGAAGAAGCCTGCCGGCGGTATTCGCTTTCCATGGACGAGTTCCTCACTTGGCAGCGCCAATTGGAGGACCATGGCATGGCCGGGTTGCGGGCAACCCGGATGAAACGGCGCAGGAACGGTTCCTGATTCCGCCAGGATTTCACCCCCCGTTTGCCGTGGTGAACGTTTCACTCTCTGTCAGCGAAAACCTGAAAATCCGGCTTACTGAAAATCCGGATTGCGCCACCCGGGCGGCGCGACCAACGCCTTGTCCGGACGGAGCCTGGAAACGTAATCCATGAGCACCGCAACATCGGCGTCCGTAAAACCCCTGATCTGGCGCGCCATTTCAGGATTGGCGTTTCGCCGCTTGCCGTCCCGGATCCATTTGAACTGACGCACCAGATAAGCGAAATGCTGGCCCTGGATGCGGGGGATGGACCGATTCTGGCTGCCTTCGCCGTTCTTCCCATGGCACCCGGCGCAATAGCCCCCATAGAGCCGCCGGCCCCGTTCAAGGTCCGTCCCCGGACCCTTGCCGTTATCCGGCCCCATGGGCAAACGTGAGAGATAGGCGGCGACATTGGCGATGGAGCGGGGACCGTCCAGTATTTCAAAGGCGGCGAAAGGAAACATGGAAGGATTGTCCCGGTTGCCGGCCCGGATATCGGCCAGCTGCTTGGCGATGACGCTGGCGTGCTGGCCCGCCAGCATGGGAAAATCCCCGTCCTTGGACCCCCACGCTTCCGTCGAATGACAGGCGGCGCAAACCTTGTAAACGGCCAACCCGTGTTTCAGGTCGGGCTCCCCGTTTTCCTTGCCGCCATGGGTGTTGGCGCTGGCGCCAGCCAAGGCCAAAAGCAGAAGGACAAACCCCAAAATTCCCAACCCTGCCGCCGTTTTCATCGTTTTTCCGATCATTCCGGGATGTTTCCTATCTGGCCTCATCATAGGTGGAGTGGAACCTCCCACCGAACCCTTTACGGCGGTTGAAATGGCTTTTTTGAGTTGATTTTGTTGAAAAACCCCGCAGTTGAAACGGCCTATTTTACTTCCTGAGTTGTTTTCACATGGTTTGCTCTGTTGCCCGATCAGCTTGCGGGCGCTGGTTGCGCCATTGGGATCACTTTCGCCATTTTTCTGAGGTTCT
>JAJRSS010000016.1 GCA_024278615.1 Alphaproteobacteria bacterium | reverse complement strand
GCTGGAAACTCAAGGTTCAAAGAGCTACAATCCGTCACCGCCAAATCCTCCGCGTTTAATCAATCTAAGCAATTGAATCATAACGCATTATAGGGGTTTGGCGGTACCTTTTCGTGAATCTTTCGGGCTAGTGGCCTGCATCATCTAATTTGCGCCCCTGCGGCGGCGTTGCGAAGGGTCCAGGTCGCCAGCATGTTCTCGGCGATCTTTCCGTAGCGGTCGAAGGCGAGAGTCGGCGCGGCGTAAGTCCAGATATGGACCATGTTCCCGCCAATGCCGGGAACGATGATGGTCCGTTGTTTTATTCGCTCCCCTTTCAGGGTGTACACCACCTGGAATCGCCAACCGGAAGCGCCGGCGTTGCCCCCGGCGAAGGCACCGTTATCCAGATAGACCACGTCCCTGGCGCCGGCCGCCAGTTGGGATTTCATTTCCGCCACCACCCTGGCCACCCGGTGGCGGGGGCTGGCGCCGGACAAGGCGTCAACATCCTGGATGGCGACGGAGACGCGGCCCGCGTCAGTTCCCGTTCCTCCCTGGAACAAAACAATATCCGGCCGGGGAGTGGTCTGCTTCCAATCGGCCGGATAGTCCATGCCGTAGGCCTGGTTTTTGAAATGCCGCGTGGTTCGCGTATCTCCCGCCGCCGGTTCCGATGGCTCCGGGGCTGCCCCCTGCCCGGCCAGTTCCGTCACGGCAGGCCTGAAGGTTCCGAGCATCCAGTCGAATTCCGGGTTCACGGCATCGAAAATCCCGGGCGGGGCAACAAATATGAAGACAAAATCGGTTTTCGCCCCGCGGATGACGACGACCCTGGCCCGGATGTTCTTGCCTTCATACAGGGCGTCATAGGCGGGCAGGCCGGCGACATTAATGTCCCGTTCGCCGGTTTTCCGCCGCCACGCCTTGCCGGGCCCCAGGTAGGCAGCTTCCAGCTTGGCCGCCATGCCGGGCAGGTCCAGGCCGGGATTGACCGCTCCTGATTGGACGTTCGCTCGGTACCCCTTTTCGGAACGGATGGAAATATCGATCCGGCCACCGGAATCGACGATCCGCGCCCCGGGCGGTACCGAAAAGGCGTAGATTTTCCGTGGATGAACGAAAATCCGGGCATCCTTCGCGTTGCGGGACGGGGTCTGGATTTGCGTCTGGGCGGCGGCCGGAGGCTGATGGAAGCCGGCCGCAAGGCAGACGGCGACAACCGTCGCCGCCATTCGCGTCAACAGGGCGCCCGATATGGCCATCTTCCCAATCCTTCCCGTCGCCGGCGAAAGGTATCATGGCGGGATAAAATTTGCTCCCACCGTTCGAGGTTTCGTTTTATCCCTGCCGCCCCTCTGTGCTAGCGTGAATGCCTCATAAATAAACTCGGAACCGCGTCATGCCGACCACCGCTTTGATTTCCGTACTCTGCCAGGACTGTGTTGGCCTGGTTTCAGCCATCGCCGGGCGCCTGTATGATTTAGGGACCAACCTGGGCGACACCACTTTCGCCGTCCTTGGCGGCGCGGCGGAGTTCACCGCCGTGTGCGAACTGCCGCCGGAAATCACCATCGAAGATGTGGACGCCGAGCTAAGGAGCCTGCCCGAATTGGCAAAGGCGGAAATCACCGTATCCCCCTTTGAACTGTCCCCCATCCACGGCCCATCGGGTCACATCACCCACCGCATACAACTGAAAGGCGGCGACCACCCCGGCCTCATCGCAAGGTTGTGCGAAGTTTTTATCCAGTTCGGGGCGAACATCGTGCGGCTTAACTCGGAGAAGATTCCCGGCCCGAAGGGCGATGAATATGTAGTCCGGATCGCTGTCTGGATACCGCCTGAAAATTCACGCTCCTGTCTCGCGACCATTTCCAACACCGCGGGCGAACTGCGCCTGGAGTGCTCCTGGAAAGAAGCCTAAGGATCAAAGGCCGGATCTATTCAGACCCGGCCGTCTTTGCCTGGATGAAGGCAGACACTTTTTTGGCGTCCATGGGCCGGCAGAAAAAATACCCTTGAATTTCGTCGCAATTGAATTCCCTGAGGATGTTCAGTTGCTCTTCCGTTTCCACGCCTTCGGCGATGACGCGCCGGTTGAGGGTCCGCCCCATGGTGATGATGGTCTTGATAATTTCAACATCGTCCGGATCGGTGGCGATATCGGCGACAAAGGAGCGGTCGATCTTGATGGTATCGATGGGAAATTTTTTCAGGTAGCTGAGGGACGAATAGCCGGTGCCGAAATCGTCCATGGCCACATGAATTCCAATCTCATTCAAGCGGGCAAGGGTGACGACCGACTGCTCCATATCCTTCATCAGCATGCTTTCGGTGATTTCCACTTCCAGTCCCGACGGTGGGACACCGGTTTCCGCCAGCAGCCGTTCGATGCCGGCGGCGAACCCCTCTTCGCGGAGCTGCCGCGCCGAAAGGTTGACCGCGATGCGAATGGGTTCGAGACCTTCCTCCAGCCACGCATTGTATTGCCGGCAGGCCACTCTCAACGCCCACTCGCCAACTTCGATAATCATGCCCGTTTCTTCCATGACCGGTATGAATTTGCCAGGCGGCACCCAACCCAGATCCGGACTTTTCCAGCGCATCAGGGCTTCCACCCCGGTGATCCGCCCCGACCGCAGGTCCAGTTTGGGTTGGTAGTGGAGAATGAAGTCGTTGTTTTCCAAAGCCTTGTTCAGGCCCGTTTTCAGGACCAACCGCTCCTTCATCTCGTCATTGAAGTCGGCGGTGGAGAACTGATAGTTGGCGCCGCCGATTTCCTTGGCCGAGGCCAGGGCCGAGGCGGCATTTTTCAACAGGTCGGTCCTTTCGACGCCATCATCCGGACAAATGGCGATGCCGATACTGGCCGTGACCGCCACTGGATGGCCACCGAGGCGGAATTCCTTGGCTACGGTATCGAGGATGCGCTGAGCCAGCGAGGTTGCGTTTTCCGCGCTACTCAGATTGGGCATGATGATGGAAAATTCATCGCCGCCAAGGCGGGCGACCGTATCCCCCTTGCGGACGCAATTGATGAGCCGGCCGGTCGTCTGCTTGAGCAGCAGGTCACCGTAATCGTAGCCCAGGGTTTCGTTGACCAGCTTAAACCCATCCAGAGAGACGAACATCAGGCCCAGCTTGCGAAGAGTACGCGGGGTATTGGCCACCATCTGTTCCACACGGTCGAGGAACAGCGACCGGTTGGGCAGTCCGGTCAGGGAGTCATAGTTAGCATGAAAATGAATCCGTTCTTCGTCTTCCTTGTGGCGCGTAATATCGCTGATGACACAGGTATAGTACTGGACCTTGCCATTGACATCGGTGAAAGCCGTAATGGATAGGCGTTCAGCGTACTTGCCGCCGTCCTTGCGCAGGTTCCAGAACTCACCCTCCCAATATCCTTCCTTTTTCAACCCCTCCCACATGCGGTTGTGGATATCCCGCCCCTCGGGGGATGAGATGTGAAAATGGGGCGGCCTGTCGACAGCATCTTCTGTCGTGTAGCCGGTCATTTCGGTAAATGCCCGGTTGACCGCCGCAATCTTGTAGTCGGCGCCGACGGCGACCACGGCCTGGCTTAGATTTTCGATAACCGTCTGGGAGTGATTGACCTGATCTTCGGCCCGGCGGCGCAATTCCCGTTCCCGGACCAATGCCTGTTCCCATTTTTCAATCCGCCGCTCCAACCGGCCATGGGAATTGAGCAATTCCTCCTCCGCCTGGTTCCGGTGGGCGATATCCCGCCCATAGATGGATACCGCCTTGTCGCCTGACCCGGGGAAAGGGGAAATCATTATTTCCACGTCATGGCCGGCGCCATCCACTCGCTGGAACTTCAACGCCAGCATCTCGCCGTTGGTGGATAGGGCCTCCAGGGCCCGTTCCGCTGTTTCCCTGAATTGCGGATGGATGAAGTCGGTGAAGGACTTTCCGATCGCTTTGTGGGCCGACGGAACCGCAAGCATTTCGGCGCCCGCATTGTTCAGATAGATGATCCGTCCGTCGTAACACAGGCAGAACAGGTCAAGCGCCTTGTCAATGAGTTCATAGGCCCAATCCCCGTCAAAGGAGGGTTGGGAGCGCTCCTCCTCCCCGGCCCAATCCACTCTACTAATTTGGCTTACGCCGCCGTGGCCGGGTCCGTGGTTTTTGTATTCTGGCATCTTGGTTCTTTTTGCTGCCGCGCCGGTATTAAGGACTTCCCGGGCTTCGCACCGGTTGAGGAAACCCGACGATGCCCAGGACCTACGCACCGGCAGTCAAGCCAATTTCAGGAAAGTTCCCCTGCTCCCGGAATCCCGGCGACTAGCCGGTGATCCGGAAGGGAGAATATCGGCGCTGAAGGTTGCCCAGGTTAGCAACAATTTAGCGCAAAATTGTTTAACAATTCTAAAGGTTAATCCGGGTTCCGGAAATCCAGGATATGGCTGGTTTCCACGATACCGGCCTGGGCGGCGACCGGTACGGCGGCTTTTTGCGAATCACTATCACCAAAATTTGGTAAAAGCGCCAATTCCATGGTCATGAACTTGCGGGTGAGTGGCCTCTCTTTGCCGGCCGGCAGCGGATGAATGGCGGCAAAAAACACGATCCCGGTTCGTATCCAAATCTAATCGGAATTTTGCGCCTGCTCTTTTTTCATCTTGCCGATGATGTCGCCCAGCATGGGCCAGAAGAATATGTCGCCGGGATAGCCGATGATCCGGCCCACTTCTTTCCCCTCTTCCATCACCACGAAGGTGGGGGTGTAAATAATCCCACCCAGGTGCTCCAGGTCCCCCGGCCGGTCCTGGTCCACATCCACCCGGCGCAGGGGAAGAATCCGCCCCTCGCTGGTCTTGTCGTAGACGCCGCCGATTTCCCGGTTCCAGGCTTCACACCACACACACCCCTCGCTCTCGAACATCACCAGTTGCCCGGCGGAAACTGGCGCCACGGACAGGACCCACAATACCGAAGCCAGCCCGATGGCCGCCAATCTGTTCACCATGGAAACTCCCTTTTCCGCTGATTGGGCCGACGGGAAGCCTGGTTCAAGCAGATCGAACCAACCGGTTCCCTAACTCCATTACGCTGACTTTTTGATGAGAAAGGTATAAACACCGGAATCTTCTTTGGATTCCATAAGCTCATTTCCCGTGGAGCGGCAGAACGCCTCGAAATCCTTTACCGATCCGGGATCGGTGGATTCCACGGTCAGGGTTTCGCCGGTATCCAGGCCCTTGATGGCTTTCTTGGCCTTGAGGATGGGCAGTGGACAATTCATGCCTTTGGTATCCAGTAAGGTGGTCATCTCATTCCTTCTCCTTTGGGTGCTACGATTAAGTTTCAATGATTACAAAAGATTATACAAATAAATTTATGCCTGCCTTTAATGTATTCTCCATGGTGATGACAGCGGCGCCGGTTTCGATCCCATCGACTAAGGTCATCCTCGTCCCACCCGAAGAGGTCCATGACCACCTGGCCACCAATGTCACACCGGTGGTCATGGCGCTATCTCCAGTAGCAAAATTTTTCATGCTGGGTGGCCCCTTTATCGCTAAGAGTCCGTCCGAGAAATTCATGAGGGATAACAGTATCTCGTTATTCTCCTCAGCATGAGCCTGATACTGGCCAGGCGGATGAATGCGAGAGCCGTCCGGTTGAGGTTTTCGTAGTCCTTGGCCAAGCGCCGGCAGCG
>JAJRSS010000015.1 GCA_024278615.1 Alphaproteobacteria bacterium | reverse complement strand
GCCGTCATGAGCGCCGTCGGCTACAACCTGCGCCTCATCCTCAAGTGGTTGAGGATACTTTTGCGCAAAATTATCGCCGCCATATGGGTTGCGATGATGCCTCGATCAGTGCTCAAACAGGCTTCTTAACAGCGAACTAAATGGACAGCAATAAGACACGAACCGAACTGGAGGCGGCGGCCTTCCGGGGCCTGGTTGAACACCTGCGCCGCCGCACGGACGTACAGAACATCGATCTCATGAACCTGGCCGGGTTTTGCCGCAACTGCCTTTCCAAATGGTACATGGCGGCGGCCAAGGAGCGGGATATGGACCTGAGCTACGACGAAGCCCGGGAAATCGTCTACGGCATGACCTACGGCCAATGGAAAAAAAATCACCAGCACGATGCCAGCGAGGAACAGAAACGCAAGTTCGAGGAAACCAAGCCCCTGCATGCGGAAATCAGCGGCCACAATAAGGACTGACGCGGTCCGTTCATGCCGGACCTCTTGATGCGTGATTTCTGGCGAAACTCCGGATTCCACCTGCTGGACCGGGATTCCAACGGGCACCTGGCGGTTACCGGGGATTTTCTTCGCGCCTATTTCATGCGCCCGGAAATTCAGCCGGTCGAGGAATCCTGCCGGGCCGAGAAGACCCTGCACGAATCCCTCATGGAAAACCCTCTCAAGGTGGTGGACCGGACCAGTCTTGACCGCATCGCCGATGCCGACGCGCGGGAAAACTATGCCGTGCTGCTGGATTTTCGCGACCGGCTTGTCAAGGCGGGCACGGTGGAAGCCTGCTACATGGCCCTGTTCGGGCAAGAGCCGGTTACCATCCCGGCGCTGTTCGTCGACCAGATGGTCCATGTGATCGTGCGAAATATCCTGGATGGAACCGCTTACCCCATGCGGGCGCGGGCGGGCGAGGTGCTGTTCCGCCAGCAGACAGCGACCATCGAAGACGGCGCCATCCTGCTTGGCGATACGGAAACGGTGGAGATGTATGCGGCCACCGGCGGCAAGGGCGACCTGGGCCGGCTGGTGGTGCAGGCGGGAACGCCCTTGAAACCGGTGGAACTGGACGTGCTTACCGCCGAAAACGCGGAAACATATTGGGATCGCGACGAAAATCACGACTTTGTCCTGGACCTTACCTTTTCCCGCCCCGGCCTGGACGCCTTGTGCCGGGTGCTGGAAGCCTGGATCGCCCACTTCCTGGCCGCCAAGGTCAACATCCAGCCGGTGCGGCGGATCACCGACGAAAAATGGGTATGGCATACGGGCCTGGATGAGGAATCCACGCGCCTGCTCAACGACCTCTACAACGGGGTGGAGGTGGACGAGGACCGCCTTGCCCGGCTTTTGTCTCTCTTCCGGCTGGAATTCGATGACCCCAGCCTCATGCAGGCCAACATTCGCGGAAGGCCCGTTTACCTGGGACTGGCCATGGGCGGCGGCAGGAAAGTCAGGCTCAAGCCGCAGAATCTGCTGGCCAACCTGCCCCTTGCGGCCGAAGCATAAGCATGCTCAGCGCCGGCCGCGGAAGAAGGCCTTGAGCATTTCCGCCGCCGCCTGCTCCTCCACGCCGCCGATCACTTCCGGCCGGTGATGGCAGGTGGTCTGGGTATAGATGCGCGGGCCGTGGTCGACGCCGCCGCCCTTGGGGTCGAAGGCGGCGAAATAAAGTCGCCGGACGCGGGCGAAGGAAATCGCCGTGGCGCACATGGGACAAGGTTCCAGGGTTACATACAGATCGCAGTCCTCCAGGCGGGGGACGCCTTTCTTCGCCGCCGCTTCCCTGATCACCAGCATTTCCGCATGGGCGGTGGGATCGTTCAACTCCTCGGTGCGGTTGCCGGCGGCGGCGATCAGCCGGCCCGATCGAGCATCCACCAGGACCGCGCCCACCGGCACTTCTCCCCGTCCGGCGGCGGCGGCGGCTTCTTCAAGGGCCGATTCCATGGAAGTAGGGGTTTTCATCGCCGCACCTTGGGGGCGACGAACGGCATTGTCAAAGGGCGGTGGTGAAAGGCCTGCTCCCAGGTTTGCTCCCAGGCCCGTTCATAGGCTTGCCCAGAGGCCGGGGCCCAGCCTAAAGTCCCCTCCATGAGCACTCCCATCATCGGCATCACCGCCGATTCCGAAACCGTCGGCGGCTATTCAAAATTTCCCTGGTACGCGATCCGCGAGAATTATTGCCGCGCCGTGGCGGAAACGGGCGGCATGCCCGTCATCCTGCCCCATGAATTCGATCTTGTTCAGGCCTACCTGGACCTGATCGACGGCCTGGTGATCACCGGCGGCGATTTTGACGTCGACCCGGCCATGTTCGGCGCCAACGAACGTCATCCCTCGGTTACGGTCAAGGAAGACCGCACCGCCTTCGAAGCGGCCCTGACCCGGGGTGCTTTGGAACGGGACATGCCCCTGTTGGGAATTTGCGGCGGCCAGCAGCTTTTACATGTGATAATGGGCGGCAAGCTGATACAGCATATCGCCGACGGAGTGGAAAACGCCCTGGCCCACGAACAGCCCAACCCCAGGGACGAACCGGGTCATGTGGTTGAAATCCTGGATGGCACGTTCCTGCACCGGATCGTTGGCGTCAACTGCCTTTCGGTCAACAGCGCCCACCATCAGGCGGCGTTGGACGAGCCGCAAGGGGTGGTCATCAACGCCAAATCCCCGGATGGTGTCATCGAGGGCATGGAAGTGCCGGAAAGAAAATTTTGCCTGGGGGTCCAATGGCATCCGGAATTTTTTATCAGCGACGGCGACCGGCGGATTTTCGATGCCTTTATCGCCGCCACTCACTGATAATCCGCCCACCAACAACCGGAAAGGCGGCGAAATGACCAAGGAACCGGTTAAGGCCGCTAAAGGCGAACGCATCGCCAAGGTGCTGGCCCGGGCGGGCGTTTGTTCCCGCCGGGAAGCGGAACGCTGGATCGGCGATGGGCGGGTGGCGGTGGATGGCGAGGTGCTGACCTCGCCGGCGCGAAACGTCGTTCCCGGCCAAACCGTAACCGTCGATGGCAAACCCCTGCCCCAGGCCGACCGCACCCGCCTTTGGCGGTATCACAAGCCCACCGGGCTGGTGACCACCAACCGGGACCCCCAGGGGCGGCCGACGGTCTTCGACCGTCTTGACCCCAGGCTGCCCCGGGTGATGTCCGTCGGCCGGCTGGACCTCAATTCGGAAGGCTTGCTGCTGCTCACCAACGACGGCGGGCTGGCCAGGATCCTGGAATTGCCTTCCACCGGCTGGACGCGGCGTTACCGGGTCCGGGTTTTCGGCTCGGTGAACGAGGACAGGCTCGGGGAACTGGAAAAGGGCGTGACCGTTTCGGGCATCCGGTACGGCCCCATCCGAGCCCGCCTGGACCGGCGCCAGGGGCGAAATGCCTGGCTGTCGGTTTCCCTGCAGGAAGGCCGAACCCGGGAAGTGCGCACGGTGATGGAACATATGGGATTGACCGTGAACCGCCTGATCCGGGTTGCGTACGGTCCCTTCCAGATCGGCCGATTGGAACGGGGCGAGGTGGCGGAAGTGCCGCCCAAGACCCTGAGAGAGCAGTTGGAGCGGATCGGCGGTGAAAAACGAAAAGCGGCCGGCGAGGACGAATCGTCGCCGGAGAGAAAGCCTCCCCGGGCCGGGTGGGCGAAAAAGAAGGATACCGGCAAGCCCGGCAGGAATAAGAAAACAAGAAAAACAGGTAAGGCGGGCATGGCGAGTAAGACAGAACAGACAAGTAGGGCAGGCAGGACACGTAAGACGGGCAAGACAAGAACCGGTCGGAAATGAGAATTATCGGCGGCAGACACCGGGGCCGCCCCCTGACGGCGCCCAAGGGGGCCGATACCCGGCCGACGGCGGACCGGGTTCGGGAATCCGTCTTCAATATCCTGGAACACGGTCTGGATGGCGGCATCGGCCTGACCGGCCGGTCCATCGCCGATGTCTTCGCCGGCACCGGTGCCTTCGGGCTCGAGGCTCTTTCCCGGGGTGCCGTTCATGCGACGTTTATCGACAACGACCCGGCCAGCCAACGTTGCATCCGCAAGAACGCGGGGGGCCTGGGAGAAGCGAGAAACATTACCCTGCTCAGGCTGGTCGCGGACCACCTGCCGCCGCCGCCCCGGGCGGCCAAGGCGCCGGTTGCCCTTGCCTTCCTCGACCCGCCCTATCAATCGGGCTTGGCGGTGCCGGCGCTCAAGGGGCTGGCCGCCAGGGGATGGCTGGAGGATGAAGCAATCTGCGTCGTCGAGGTTGCGGCGGCGGAACCTTTCGACGCCGCCGGCGGTTTCCGCGTCGAGGAAGAGCGGACCTACGGCGCGGCGCGGATTATTTTTCTCAGGGTGGTCCGTTAACCGGGTTCAGCGCCGGCCGAACAGTTTTTCGATGTCTTTCAGTTTGAGCTCCACGTAGGTGGGGCGGCCGTGGTTACATTGTCCCGAATGGGGCGTGGCCTCCATTTCCCGCAGAAGGGCATTCATCTCCGCACTGTTCAGCCGCCGGCCGGCGCGGACGCTGCCGTGGCAGGCCATGGTGCCGCAAATGTCGGCCAGACGGTCTTTCAGGCTGAGTACATCATCCCCTTCCGCCAGCTCATCGGCCAGGTCGCGGACCAGCCCCTGGATGTCCGTATCTCCCAACAGGGCGGGTGCCTCCCGCACCACCACCGCCCCTTCGCCGAAGGGCTCGATGGCCAAGCCAAGTTCGGCCAGTTCGGAAGCCCGCTCGACCATCGGCGCGGCGCCGTCCCCCAACTCCACCACTTCGGGGATCAGCAGTCCCTGCCGGGCGATACCGCCGGCGGCCAGGGCCGCCTTCATGCGCTCGTAGACCAGGCGCTCATGGGCGGCGTGCTGATCGACGATGACCAGTCCATCCGCCGTCTGGGCGACGATATAGGTCTCGTGAAGCTGTCCACGGGCGACACCCAGGGGGTATTCGGCCGTTTCCGGCCGCATGGTCTCCGGTTCGGCGGAGGCCGCCGACGGGGCGGCCCCAAGGTGGGGAAGGGGCGCATGAAAATGCTCCGCTTCTTCGGCCATCCCTTTTCCAACGAGGCCCTTTCCAACGAGGCCCCCGCCGGTCCCCCGGTAACCCGCCCCGCCCCGGGGAAAAGCATAGACCCGCCCGCCTTCGGCCCCGGAACCGCCGGAACGGAAGGCGCCCAGCGCCGCCTGGGATACTGTCGTCGATGCCCGGTGGCCGGCGTCCGCCAGGGCGTGCTTCAGGGCGCCGACGATCAGGCCGCGCACCAGGCCCTGGTCCCGGAACCGCACTTCCGTTTTTGCCGGATGCACGTTGACGTCCACCGCTTCCCGGGGCAGGTCGACGAACAGGGCGACCAGGGGATGGCGGTTGGATGCGAGGAAATCCTGATAGGCGCCACGCACGGCGCCGAACAACAACTTGTCTCTTACCGGCCTTCCGTTGACGAACAGGAACTGCATGGCCGAATTGCCCCGGTTCAGGGTCGGCAGGCCGATGTACCCGGTAAGGCGGATGCCTTGCCTTTCCGCATCGATGGGCAGGGCGTTGGCGGCGAATTCCCGTCCCATGATGGCTCCCAGCCGGTCCAGCCGGGCGGACAACACGTCGCCGTCCACCGGGTTCAGCTTGATTACCGAACGGGCGCCGTCGCTCAAGGTGAAGCCGATGCGCGGGTGGGCCATGGCCAACCGCTTCAGGACATCCCCCGCATGCGTTTGTTCCGTGCGCGGCGCCTTCAGGAACTTGAGCCGGGCCGGGGTGGCGAAAAACAGGTCCCGCACCTCGACCCGGGTGCCGGCTGGCGCGCCTGCCGGCTGGGGTGCGGACTTGCGGCCCCCTTCCACGGTGATGGCCCATGCCGTTTCCGAACCCTCCGTCCGGCTGGTGATGGTCAGGCGGCTGACGGCGCCGATGGAGGGCAGGGCCTCGCCCCGGAATCCCAGGGTGTCGATGTGCAGCAGGTCATCGCCGGGCATTTTGGATGTGGCGTGGCGTTCCACCGCCAGGGCCAATTCTTCCGCGTCCATGCCCCGGCCGTCGTCGGTGACGGCAATCAGGCT
>JAJRSS010000195.1 GCA_024278615.1 Alphaproteobacteria bacterium | reverse complement strand
GTGGAAGTCATCGGCGCCATCGATCACGGCGCCCTGTGGTCCATCTATTTCTTCGATCACAACAATATTCCCCTGGAAATTTCCTGGGACCTGATGGAAGTAACCCACCCGCCGGCCATGAGCGAGGACGATCCGCTTGCCATCGTCGCCGAAGGCGCCGGCCCGCAGCCCGGCCACTGGCCCGGCGTCACCGCCAGGACTCCGCCCGACGCCATGACCGCCCGGCCCGGCAACGGCTGGGACATGCGGGATACCTTCCTGCGTGAAGGCACCGGCCGCCTGAAGGACGATGCCGTGGCCGTGGTTAAGGCGGCGGAATAGGCAAGTTCATCAATCGAATTTTGTTTTAAGGGTTGCCTGAACCATGAGCGATATTCTGTCCCGATTGCTGGAAGAAAAAGACTGCCTGATCGCCGACGGCGCGCAGGGCACCAACTACATGGCCATGGGCCTGACCCCGGGCCAGCCGCCCGATTTTTGGAATACCGAACGCCCGGACCGGGTGCAAGGCCTGCACCAAAGCTTCATCGAGGCCGGCGCCGACCTGATCCTCACCAACACCTTCGGCTCCACCGGCTACCGGTTGCGCATGGACAAGGCCCAGGATCGGGCGGTGGAGATCAACCTCGCCGGCGCCCGCCTGGCCCGCGCGGCGGCGGATGCCGCCGCCAATGATCTGGGCCGCAAGGTGGTGGTCGCCGGTTCCATGGGGCCGACCGGCGGCATGATGGAGCCTTTGGGCACCATGACCGCCATTGAGGCCGAGGAAACCTACACCGAACAGGCCGCCGCCCTGGCCGAGGGCGGGGTCGACGTGATCTGGATCGAAACCATCTTCATGTTCGGCGAATTGGCGGCGGCGGCGCGCGCCGCCGCCAAGACCGGGCTGCCCGTCGCCTCGACCATGACCTTCGATACCGCCGGCTTTACCATGATGGGCGACAGCCCGGAAAAGGCGGTGGAATTCGTCCACGGCCTGAATGAGACCCTGCCCAAACCCCTGGCCGCCTTCGGCGCCAATTGCGGCGCCGGCGCGGCGATGCTGGTCGATTCCATTTGCGGCATCGCGCGGGCCGCCGGGGAAGGGGAAATCATCACCGCCAAGGGCAACTGCGGCGTGCCCGAATTCAAGGACGGCCAGGTGGTGTACAGCGGCACCGTGGAAGTCATGGCCGCCTACGCCCGCCTGGCCCGCGACGCGGGCGCCCGCATCATCGGCGGCTGCTGCGGCACCACCCCCCAACACCTGGCCGCCATCGCCCGGGCGCTCGACGGATACGTTCCCGGCCCGACCCCCGACCGCGCCGCCATCGAAGCCGCCCTCGGCCCGGTCAAGACGGCCGGGAAGTCACGGGCGAAACGGGGCTAGGGGGGAACGCAGCGGCGGCTGGGAAAGAAGACAGAAAGAGAAAGCGATAACCGCCATGACCGAAACCCAAACCGACCCGGCGCTTTTTTCCGCCGCCGACTGCCTGAACCTTTACCGGGCGGGCCGGGTGTCGCCGGTGGAGGTCATGCAGGCGGTGCTGGCGCGGCTGGCGTCCATGGACGCGGCGGTCAACCCCTTCACCCTCACCGATCCCGAGGCGGCCCTCGAGGCGGCGCGCCAATCCGAAAACCGCTGGCGGGCCGGCAAGCCCTTGGGGCCGGTGGATGGGGTGCCGGCCACCGTCAAGGACTTGCTGCTGACCAGGGGCTGGCCGACCCGGCGGGGCAGCCTGACCACCGACGACGCCGGCCCGTGGGAGGACGACGCCCCGGCGGTGGCCCGGCTGCGCGAACAGGGCGCGGTCATCTTCGCCAAGACCACGACGCCCGAATTCGGCTGGAAGGGGGTCACCGACAGCCCGCTCACCGGCGTCACCCGCAACCCGTGGAACACCGCCATGACGCCGGGCGGCTCCAGCGGCGGCGCGGCCGCGGCCGCGGCCCTGGGCCTGGGCGCGCTTCACATCGGCACCGACGGCGGCGGCTCGGTCCGCATCCCCGCCGCCTTCACCGGCGTTTTCGGCTTCAAGCCCAGCTTCGGCCGGGTGCCCCTGTGGCCGGCCAGCGCCTTCGGCAGCCTGTCCCACGCCGGCCCCATCACCCGCACGGTGGAGGACGCGGCCTTGATGCTGACCGTGATCGCCGCGCCCGACCACCGGGACTGGCAGGCGCTGCCGCGTCAGGACCGCGACTACCGGGACGGCCTGGACGGCGGCGTCAGGGGCCTGCGCATCGCCTACAGCCGCGACCTGGGCTTCGCCTCGGTGGACGCCGACGTGGCGCGGAATTTCACCGCCGCCGTGGAGGTGTTCGCCGGCCTGGGCGCCCATGTGGCCGAAGCCGATCCCGGCTTCGACGATCCCATCGGCATGTTCAAGACCCACTGGTACGCCGGCGCGGCCTTCGCGCTGAAGCACCTGGACGACGCGGGCCGGGCGAAGCTGGACCCGGGACTGGCCGACATCGCCGAACGGGGCGGGCGCATATCGTTGTCCGAATACCAGGCGGCGGTGGAGGCGCGAAACATCCTGGGCGAGCGCATGAGCCGCTTCCACGGGGACTATGACCTGTTGCTGACCCCGGCCATGCCCATCCCCGCCTTCGAGGCCGGGCGGGAGACGCCCGGCGGCGGCACGGGGGAGGGCGCGGACGGCCAGTCGAATATTGAGTCGAATATTGAGTCGAATATTGAAGAGGCCCGGTGGATGGACTGGACGCCGTTCACCTATCCCTTCAACCTGACCCAGCAGCCGGCCTGCTCGGCGCCCTCGGGCTTCACACCGGCGGGCCTGCCCACCGGCCTGCAGATCATCGGCCCCAGGCACGCCGACGCCCTCGTGCTGCGCGCCGCCCGCGCCTTCGAGACCGCCCGGCCGTTCGTCATGTTGTGGGATTAGGGGGGGAGGAGCCTCAATAAATCATTCCCGCGAAAGCGGAATGCAGGAGCAACATGAAATCCCATTGAAACGGAGTGCCGGCCGCCCTGGATCACGGATCGCAAGTTTCGCCAACTGAAAACCTTTGGTTTTCAGGGCTCAACCTAGCGTCCGAGATGACGCGGTCTTTTTTCATCATTTCCGCGAAAGCTGTAATCCACTATGAATCCTTGGATGGATACGCCAGGGTACGTGTACATCCTCGCCAGCAAACGAAACGGCACACTTTATGTGGGCGTCACCTCCGACTTGGTGAAGAGAGTCCATCAACACCGGACGGGGGAGGTCGGGGGATTCACGTCAAGGCACGATGTGAAGAACTTGGTGCACTACGAAATTTTCGACGACATGGAAACGGCCATTGGCCGTGAGAAGGTGATAAAAAAATGGCGCCGGGCCTGGAAATTGGAATTGATTGAAACCGAAAATCCCGCTTGGCGTGATCTTTTTCCTGAAATCACTGGATTCCCGCTGGCGCCGGAATAACAGTGGTTATGTTGTCGGCGGGCGCCACC
>JAJRSS010000194.1 GCA_024278615.1 Alphaproteobacteria bacterium | reverse complement strand
GGGCCGCCGGCTCCGTGACCCTTGATTTTGCGGGGCAATGCGGGTAGGACACATGGCCCTCTCGGTCCCCATCGTCTAGAGGCCTAGGACACCGGCCTTTCACGCCGGCAACACGGGTTCGAATCCCGTTGGGGACGCCATTTTTTCAGGGGGGTTATACTTTTGCGCCCTGATACTTGTCCCGCATTGGTTCACAAAGCGGGGACGGGCATTGATGTATTCATGACCTCATTTTGACCCAGGTATCCGGATAATCCGCTTCCAGACGGCTGCCCGTTCGTATCGCCAGCCTCCGGCAGCTCTCCGGTCCGCGTTGCTGCGTGGATCAGGACCTCGCCGCCGTGCTTGTCGGCCGGCAGGCGGGCGGCGCGGCGGAGGTCAGGGGCGGGGGCACGGTTGAGTGTCCAATCCAGGGTGTAAATCTGTCAGGTTTCTTTACACCTGCGGATATCTATCGCCTAGAGTCCTTAACCCGCTGATTCTAAATAAAAATATAGCGAAAATATCCCTTTTTCCATGGTGAATCTACCTGGAAGCAGGCGTTTATCCGTCAGGATTCTTTACATTTATTATTTGATATCGATCCAGGAAACCGCGCAATACATTGAAAATCCGAATAACCTTAAAATTGGTATGGTTTATGCATGGAATATGTCGAACTCAAACTTATTCTTTCGGAGGCTATCGAATAACAATGAAAAATCCGTCCGTATTCTTGTCGATATTCGCGGCCATGCCAGGCGTCCTCCTTGTCGGCGCAGAGAGGTTGCCGTTGAGGAAGTCCGCCGCGAAACTGAAAGTTATGCACGGCGCTCTTGTCGTCGGCCTCATCGCGGCCACCGGGGTCATGGCGCCTCGGCCCGGTCTCGCGGTTCCCGTGCTCGATCAGTCAAATGATAATTATGCTTCTAGCGCACGGTTTCTTTCCGCAGGTATCGACTGGGCTCAGACTTTCACCGTCGGCCTGTCGGGGAGGCTGGCAAGCGTCAGCATAAAGGTTGGCAGGGATCTGCCCTTACTTAGTGCGAGTTGTGGTGGGACTTGGGGTCCGGCGGTCTGTCCTTTCACTGGCGGGCCAATTACTGTCGATATCCGGACCACCAGCGGCGGTGCGCCGACCGGGCCGGACAGCGGCGCGAATATCCTGGGCAGCGGAGTGCTGACGCAGGACCAAGTTTTTTCTTGGGCCCCAAGTTTCTTCTCGATCGATGTTTTTCCGATTCCTGTTTCCGCCGGAGATATTCTGGCGATCGCCGTGAGCGGCGGCGCAGCGGACAACGGTACGGGCCGATATGTTTTGATGGGAGATATGAATTCTTCCAGCTACTTTCCTCCCGGCTATCCTGGCGGTACATCTTTCTTACGGACCATTGACCACGCCGGAATACAGGGAGCATGGAATGTGTCCGACGCTGCTAACGGAACGACGACTCTGGACTTGTTCTTCAAGACCTACGTCGAGACGGTTCCCGAGCCCACCACCCTGGCCCTTTTCGCCTTCGGCCTGGCCGGGCTGGAGGTGATGAGGCGAAAGCGCAAGTTGCGTTAACGGAATGGCGCCTTCCATGGCGCCGTCACGCGCTACCCCCGGTGCCGCTGGCCCGCCACCGCGAATCGGCGAGCACGACCGAGGTCTCGACCTGGCGCTCCGGGATCGACCAGTAGCGCCGCAGCAGTTGGTTCTTCCCGGTCCCGCCGATGACCTCGAAACCATGCTTCTCGTAGAACCGGATCGCCCAACGCGCCGCCGCCCAGGTGCCGATCAGGACCGGGCGCCCGGTGCGGGCCAGCAGGTGGCCGAGCATTTCCCCGCCGATGCCCCGTTTCTGGTGGCCGGTCCGCACGTAAGCGTGACGGATCAGCATCACGTCGGCGACCGGCTGGGTCCCCATTACGCCGAACAAGCGGTTTCCTGGGCCGGCGCCCGAAAACACGACGCCGTCCGCGATCTCGCGGCGCAGCTCGTCGGCCGACATATAGGGCTCGCGCAGCCGGTCTTCGGGGATCACGCCCAGATAGGCCCGGGCGGCGTCGTTGATGATGGCCAGGATGGTTTCGAAATCGGCGGCGGCGCAGTCGCGGATCATCGCTTTTCCCCGGTCCAAACACCCAAATCGCTCTCAACCATCGCCTCGAACTCGCCGCGAGGAAGGCTGGAACGAGGAAGGCTGGCACGAAGAAGGCTGGCGGGTGTCAAGGGTTGGTTTTTACGATATCATTGGGAATTCGCTCGAACGACAGTCAGGGAAGCTCCACCAATGGAAAGGAAGGGCATCATTGAGCCGGGGGACAAGTTCCAAAAGGTGGCGACCGGAAACGTCTTTACCATTACCCGCCTCGTGGACCCGCCCGGCCTGCCATCCCACGCCGTCCTCAGGGGTGAATGGCAGCATATGGGGGAACTCCTCATGTCCGTCTCCGCCCTTATGGACCGCAGCCTGTATCGGCAGGTTTATGAATGACGAACGCCTATGACCCGCGGTCCGGAATCCCGTTTTCCCGCCGCGGGCGATAGGCCCGGCGCGATCCCGGAGTTCTCTCAGGCGCCCGAAAAGGCGGAACGGGGCACAACCGGGTAATTTTCGGCCCTGGCGGGGCGGATTTAATTTGAATCGCTTTGGTTGACCTGCCTCCTGTCGTTTTTCACCATGTAATCGATCACCGGGCCGGCGACTTGCAGGCCAAGGTTAAACCCCAGGGGCACCGCGAAGCCCAAGCAGCCGGAGAGAGGAAGTATCAGGAGAACCACGTATAGGGTCCGCATGGGGGATATTATATCACGACATCCAGGCAGCGCTCAAATCTCATCCTGGTGTCTGCCAGGTGTCTGCCAGGTGTCTGCCAGGTGTCTGCATGACCCGGGTTCGTCCTTACGGCAGCCGATGTGGAAACCACTCTTGATGGAGCGGTCGTATGGCTTTCCCCGAAAAGCTGGGCGGTCATGCGCTGCTCTCGTCTCCAGGCTTGCATCCCGTACCGTCCGGAACTTTCAGGTAGGCACCTGGGGACAGGTACAAACGTAAAACGGCAAGAAAAACAGGGACCAATTAATGGTATAACTGTCCGCGGGTGTTCGCTAAAATACGGCTTGCGTTCCTTTCACGCTGGCAACAGGGGTTCGAATCCCCTCGGGGACGCCGCGCTTCACCGACCACGCTTCATCGGCCAGGGTTGTCCGGTGAGGGTTATCCGGCCGGAATACCCCGTGATACGGGCATGATTTGATAGTCAGGGGGTCAGGAGACCCACCGGGCAGGAAATTTGGCGACTCCAACATTGGCCTGAAATTGGCCCCGAAATTGGCTAGGAATATCGTAGATAGAGGAAAGAGCGCCCAGATGGGATCGAGGAAACCACCCGCACGGCAGGGCCTTTATGACCCGGCGAATGAACATGACGCCTGCGGCATTGGTTTCGTCGCCAATATCAAGGGCCGCAAAAGCCATGCCATCGTCCGCCAGGGCCTGGAAATCCTGGTCAACCTGACTCACCGGGGCGCCGTTGGCGCCGACCCGCTGGCCGGCGACGGGGCCGGCATCCTGCTTCAGGTTCCCGACGTTTTCCTGCGCGCCGAATGCCAGGCGCTGGGCATCGACCTACCACCCGCCGGCGATTACGCCGTCGGCATGGTCTTCCTGCCCCAGAACCCGGAAGAACGGGCCCAGGGCGAAGAAGCCATCACCCGGGTGACGAAGGCGGAAGGACAGACGATCCTGGGCTGGCGGGACGTGCCGGTGGACAATTCCTGCCTGGGCGAGAGCGTGCGGCCCATGGAGCCGATAATCCGCCAGGTGTTCATCGGCTGCGGCGGCGGCTGCGCCGGCGCCGACGCCTTCGAACGCAAGCTGTTCGTCATCCGCAAGCAGGCCCACCATGCCGTATGGGATCATGGCCAGCAGTCGGAATCGCGCTTTTATATGCCGTCCCTGTCGTCCCGGACCATCGTCTACAAGGGCATGATGCTGGCCAAGAACGTGGAGGTCTATTACCGGGACCTGGCCGACCCACGCTTTGAATCGGCGCTTGCCCTTATTCATCAGCGGTTTTCCACCAACACTTTCCCGTCGTGGGAACTGGCGCACCCCTACCGCTACCTTTGCCACAACGGCGAGATCAACACCCTGCGCGGCAACATCAACTGGATGCTGGCCCGGCGCCATTCCATGAAGTCGGATATTCTGGGCGGCGACCTGGAAAAGCTGTGGCCGCTGATCGGCGACGGCAAATCGGATTCCGCCACCTTTGACAATTCTCTCGAATTATTGGTCGCCGGCGGCTATTCCCTGGCCCACGCCATCATGCTGATGATCCCCGAAGCCTGGGACAACAACCCGCTCATGGGTGCCGGGCGCCGGGCGTTCTATGAATACTATGCCGCCCTGATGGAGCCCTGGGACGGCCCGGCGGCGGTGGCCTTCACCGACGGCCGGCAGATCGGCGCTACCCTGGACCGCAACGGCCTGCGCCCGGCCCGCTATTTTGTCACCGACGACGATGTGGTGGTTCTGGCGTCGGAAGCCGGCGTGCTCGACGTGCCGGAAGAAAAGATCGTCAGGAAATGGCGCCTGCAACCGGGCAAGATGTTCCTCATCGACATGGAACAGGGCCGCATCATCGACGACGCCGAGATCAAGCGGCAACTGGCCTTGGCCAAGCCCTATCAGCGCTGGCTGGACGAAACGCAGATCAAGCTGGAAGACCTGCCGCCGGAAGTGGCGGCCATGGCGCCCGGCAAGCGGACCCTGTTGGACCGCCAGCAGGCCTTCGGCTACACCCAGGAAGACCTGAAGTTCTTTCTCGGTCCCATGGCGGTGGGTGGCCAGGACCCCATAGGTTCCATGGGACGGGACATTCCCCAGGCGGTGCTGTCCAAGCGGCCCAAGCTGCTGTTTGATTACTTCAAGCAGTGTTTCGCCCAGGTCACTAACCCGCCCATCGACCCCATCCGTGAAGAACTGGTGATGTCCCTGGTGTCGCTGATCGGACCCCGGCCCAACCTTTTGGACCTCAACACCGGCGGTTCCCACAAGCGGCTGGAGGTGATGCAGCCCATCCTCAGCAACGTCGACCTGGAAAAAATACGCCACATCCACGAAAAGGTGGACAACGCCTTTCGTACTTACACCGTGTACAGCTGTTATCCGGCGGACCTGGGCGCTTCGGGCATGGAAGCGGCCATCGAAAGCATGTGCGCCAAGGCCCAGGAGGCGGTCAACCAGGGCTACAACATCATTATCCTTTCCGACCGTTCCATGGACGCCGACCACGTGGCCGTGCCGTCATTGCTGGTCACCGCCGCCGTCCACCATCATCTGATCCGCGAAGGGCTGCGCACCGAGGTGGGGCTGGTGGTGGAAACGGGCGAGGCGCGCCAAGTGCATGATTTCTGCCTGCTGGCCGGCTACGGGGCGGAAGCGATCAATCCCTACCTGGCCTTCGAGTCCATTTCCGGCCTGCTGTTGGATCTGGACGAAAACCTGAGCGAGGAAAAAGCTCATGGGAACTATATCAAGGCGGTGGACAAGGGCATTTTGAAGGTCATGTCCAAGATGGGCATTTCCACCTACCAGTCCTATTGCGGGGCGCAGATCTTCGACGCCGTGGGCCTGGGCGAGGAATTTATCGCCAGGTTTTTCACTGGAACCAAATCAGCCATCGGTGGCATCGGCCTGCAGGAAATCGCCCGCGAAACCTTGCACCGCCACCGGGACGCCTTCGGCGATGCGCCGATTTATCGCAAGGCCCTGGACGTGGGCGGCGACCTGGCCTACCGAATCCGTGGCGAAGACCATGTGTGGACGCCGGAAACCATTTCCGTCCTTCAGCACG
>JAJRSS010000193.1 GCA_024278615.1 Alphaproteobacteria bacterium | reverse complement strand
GACCGCCAAAGCTTATGACTTGTCCAAGACCTGCCTGGTGGGTGGATCCAACCTGTACCCGGGCGTGAAGGACCTGTTCGGCGACGCAATTCTGTTTTTCATGCCAGGCATCAGCCCCAGTCCCCTGTTTGCCCGCAAGACCGAACAGTCACCGCCCAGGCCAGACCCCTTGGTGGCAAACGCGGCCCTGGCCTTCTCGACCTCGGCGGGTTTTACCGAGTTCTATTTCTTCGGTGTGGATGTGGGCGCGAAGGAAGCCGATTATCACCACTCGAAAAGTTCCTGGTATTCGACCAAGGGCATGAAATACAACTTCAAATTCGACCGCTCCGAGCCCGGTAATTTCGGCGGCACGGTGCTGACGACCGCTGTCTTGAAGTGGTCCAAGTCATCCCTCGAGGGATCGCTCCTTTCGGGGGGAGGGGGCAAGCGGTACTACAATTGCAGCGACGGCGCCTGGATAGATGGCGCCCTGCCCAAACATCCATCGACTATCTCCCTGCCTGATGCGAGCGACAAGGAAGCCGTGGTCAACGAGCTTCGTGAAAAGTTCCCGGTCTATACCAAGGATGATTTCGAAGCGGCGTGGACGGAAGCGGATATCTACAACCGTCTCAATTCGGTCCGGGATGAATTGGTGGAATGCCTGGATGATACCGAAATCGTCGACATGGAATACATGACCGACATGATGACGATCCTCAAGCCGTCGAACATCGAAGATCCGGTCGCCATGATCTACCGGGGCAGCGTGTATTTCATGCTCATGGTGCTATACAGTTATTCCATGCGAATCAACTCAGACGAAGATCAGGAAATATTCAACGAGATTGGCCGAAGGGTGTTTGAGGAAAACATGGCCTTCCTTCGGGACCAGGCAACGGAAAAATTCAAGGCCGTGGAAGACCGGGCCGTGGATTGGTCTTTGGATGAGGATGGCAAGCCTAAGGGCGGAGGTTAGAACCGCGGAGCGCGGGTGGTTCTGATTGCTCCTTGGTTTAAGCCGGACAGTAAAAAGGCACCCAGCGTGGGTGCCTTTTTACTGTCCGGTGGCGTTCCGGAAATCTAATTAATACAATGACTTGATGGCCGGCTAGACTTCCTGGTCGATAAGTCCCGCCTGTACGCCTTTGGGCGCCGTGCCGGGGGCGGGATGCTCCGCACCGCCTTTTTCATCCTGGTTGGTGGGGGCGGGGGTTACGGTCTTACTTTCACCGGCGGCATTCTGAAGGGACTCCAAAAGGCCGGCGGCGATGTTGCGGTTCAGGTCGATCAGGGTCACGACTTTTTCCACCGTGGTTTCGGCGATGGTATCCACGGTGTGCTTGTCCACGAACTGGCACAGGTTCAGCATGTTGGTCTGGATATCATCGGGCACCTCGCTTTCGCCCGTCGTCAACTCGGCCTGAAAAATAGTCCACAGCCGCCAGTTCAGGCGAATGGTATCGCGCAGCGCCCGTTTGGTCTGGATTTCCTCGATAGGACCGCTTTGGATGGCGGCGGCCATGCGCCGCGCGGCTTCGATCAGGGCCCAGGCTTCAGTATAGGTGGGCGACCCCGCCCTGGGGATCTGTTGGTATCCTTGCGAATTACCTTGCTGACCGCCCTGGGGGAGTTCCTGGACATTGACCTGCTGGGCCGCGGTCGGTTGATAAGTCTTTAGCTGGCTCTGTGTTGACATGGGTATCCCAACCTTCAGTTTTTTTCCGTTTATTGTTCCACGGTTTCCCGGTGGTCTTCCTGATGCCGCGGTTTTCCAGGGTACCTTCACTTAAAGCTGGCACTTGAAGCTGGCTCGGAATTAACCCTGGGCAACCGACTGCACATTAGCTTCCTAGCTCTTTCAAATTCCTTAATCATTAACCATTATTTGGACTACTATTTCCCACTTTTCCGCGGTTTTTTGGCCTGTATTCACCTACCTGAGGAAGTTGGAAAGGCTGAGGTCGCGAATCCTCGCCAGGGCCTGATATGACGCCTCCAGGGTCCTGGAATCGTCCAGCAGGCGGGTAATGGCATCCAGGGAATCCGCATCCTCGGCCTCGGAAATCTGGGTTTCGAGGAAAAACACGAACCGTTCATGGCGCACGTTGATCTGGTCGATCAGAACCTGCCTGGAGCCCACGTTCAACTCCACGTCCTGCATGTTGCCCAGCAACTCGGCGCCAAAAGGCGGCGTCCCCTCTATTTGGCCGTTAAGAGCGCTTTCCAGAAGGTACTTGGCGTCCCGCACCCGGTCGAAATTCTGGTCCAGGCCGCCCTCCGTGCCGAACTTGCCCTGGGCGATGATGTACATGGCGCGGATGGCCTTTTCAAAAGCCGGGTCAATGGCGTTCAGGTCGAATTCGAAACTGCGTGTCTGATCCAGGCGATGGGTAAAATCAACTTCGTCACCGTTATAGTAGCTGGAGGCGGATAGGGTACCGCCGGCGGCGTAAACGCTCAGGGAATCCCCGTCGGAGGCGCTTTCCGAGGTAGTGATGTTCTCGGCCACGGTAATCACCCCGCCGGCGATGCTGCTGATGGTGAAGGCGCCGGCGTTGGTCAGCGTGCCACCGGCGACGGCATTGATGGTCATGCCGGCCCGCAGGTTGTCGAACACATTGGTGACCGTGGTTCCGTTGCTTTTCTGAAGGACGGAAATTTGTTCGGTGGCGGCGTCGAAATACAGCTTGGTGCCCGTAGTCATGGAAAAGCCGGCCGCCGAGATGGTGGTGCCGTCGGTATCCGTCTGATCGGCGAGCAGCGCCGGGGTGCCATTTACGGTGATGGTGGACAGGTCAGAGGACAGGGCGGAAATGGTGTAGGTTGCGTCATTGCCGCTGCCGATGATGGTTGTGCCAACAATGGATTGCTCGGTGGTCAGGCCGGGGTCGCCGCCCAGCGCCGTTTGCACGTCAATATAGCCGCCGGCACTGTTGACGGCGGTGATGGTGTAAGTGCCGTCGTTGCTGGTGGAACCGGCGATGGTAAGGGTCATGCCCACGGCCAGGGAATCCATGCCGCCGGCGATGGGGTTGTTGGCCGTATCCTCCAAGGTGATGCGGTCGGTGGCGCCGTTGTCGGTGAACTGCAGGCGGGTTTGGGTGGTGAAGTTGGTGAAACTGGCGCCGCTGACCGAGATCACGTTGGTATCGGTCTGGGTGGTAAGCGCCGTACTGACGGTAATGGTGGATCCGTCCGCCGATACGGCGGTCACCGTATGCGCCACATTGTGGGCGCCGGTGGTGGCGCCGGCGATGGTTACCGTATCGCCGGCATTGACGTCGGAAAAAATACCGGTAACCGGATTGCCCGCATTGTCCTGAATCTGGATCGTATCGGTGCCGGCGCCGACGTCGGTAAACTGGACCCTGCTCAGCAGGGGGATGGGCACGGTCGAGCCGCTGACGGTGATCGAATCTCCGACCTGAAGGCCGGTATAAGCGCCGGCCAAGGCGGCGCCGGCATTGGTCTGGGCCTGGATGGTGTTGGCAGTGGCGTTGAATACGGTCTTGGTACCCACGGCATAATCGAAAAACGTGTTGCCGGTGGTCAGGCCCTCGTCGGTCAGTTTCAGGGAATCAACGGTGACCGTCTTGCCGTCGGAGGAAACCGAATTGATGGTGTAGATGCCGTCGTTCTGGCCGGTGTTGGCGACAGTGATGATTTCCCCCGCCGAAGCGTTGGAAAAGGCGTTGGCGGTGGTCGCCGTGATGGTATCCGTCTCTCGGTCGAACAGCACGTCTCCGGTCCCAGTGGTGGTGACGACGCTTTCGTCGGCCAGGGTAAAGGTGGCGGTGGTGTTGATCTTGACGGTGATGACGGTGCCGGTGTTGGTGAGCACCGTGTACTTGCCGTCATTGCTGGCCGAACCGGCTATGTCTATCAGGTCACCGACGTTGATATTGGTCAGGGAACCGCCGGTAGCGGCGGTAATAGTGTCGGCGGACGCGCTGAAAGCCAGGTTTCCGGTGTCGCCGAAACCCAGGGTGGTCAGGTCCGGCCGAGTGATTGTAACCGCGCCGGCCGCGGCCTCGTCGGTCAGGGTGGCGGTCACCGCTTCATCCGTCAGCATTTCCGTCAGGATGGTAATCTTGGTCTTGTCGCTGGACACGGTTTTGACCGTATAGGTGCCATCGTTGCTGGCGGTGCCGGTTAGATTGATGGTCGTGCCGGCGACAACGTTGGAGAAAATGGCCGAGGTGGCGGTAATGCTGCTGTCGCCGCTGGTGGCGACGCTGCCGTCGTCATCCCGGCGGATATTGAGGAAATTACTGGCGTTCACCCACAAGGCATTCTGGTTGTTGGGGTCATTGGAAAAAGAAAAATCGGCAAGGTTGGCGTTCCGCGTTTCGGCGTATTTGACCCGGGCGCCATCGTATTTGGCTTGCAGGTCGGCCAGAGTGGTAAGGTTGAAGTTCACCGGAGCGGTATCGGTCCGCGACCCGGCGAAAAGGAATCTGCCGTCCACTTCCGTGTTGAGGAAGGATTCCAGGTTAAGGAGGGAATTAAAGGCCCAGGTCTGCATGTCCTTGACCTGCTGTTCGTCGGTACTTCCCTTCTGCCCAAAGACGGTGAGAATGGAATCGAAATCCCTGATCGTATCGCCGGCGAATTCCACGGCGATGCTTGAGGCTTCCAATCGTGTTTCCATGGTGGTGTTGTTGGAGAGGTAGCGGTCGGTGATCGAACGCAGATTTTCCATGTTGACCAGACGCTGGGAGTCGACGGAGATGCCAAGGTAATTCTGGGATTTCTTTTCCGTGCTCACCTGCAACTGCGCGTCGAACAAGCGCAATTGGGTCCGTTGCAGAACGTTGACCAACGCGGTATTGGAAGAAAGACTAGCGATACGAGACATCGTACAATTTCCTACCGGAGAATCTGGTTCAGGGTATCGAACAAGTTCTGAATGACGGAAATGATCCTTGCCGCGGCGGTATAGGCCTGCTCGTAATTGATTAAATCGGACAATTCCTCATCCAGGTTTACACCCCGCACATTGTCGGATTTGTTCTGAAGCGATTGGGAGAAGACTTCATGGAATTCCAGGTTTCTTTTGTTGACCGAGGCAATACTGGAATTGCGGGAAAGAATGGCGGAAGAGTATTCACTGAGTGAAACGCTGATACCGGTCAAGCCGCCGGCGGTGCTGAAGGTGTTGTCGTTGGTCAGCGATTCAGCAATAGCCTCGGCGATCGTATTATCGCTGATGCTGCTCAGGTATTCACCGGCGGTGCCCCGGGTTGAATCCCATTGCAACGCGCCGCTGGCGATTTTCGATGGCGAGGTGACGATTTCGGACCGTACCGAAAGGGATGTAGATATCCGCACGTCGGCGACATCCATGGAAAGATCAGTGAGCAGGGTATTGCCGGCCGCCTGGGTTACGGTCATGCTGTTGCCACCGCCATGGGTAAATCGAAGCCGGGATCCAGTGCCATCGGGAATCACCGACGCGCTGACACCAATGTTGGCATTGTTTATGGCGGTTGCCATTTGATCCAGGGTATCGCCGGCGGAGATGGCGACACTGCCGAGAGAGCCGGTGGAATCGGTGAAGGTGACGGTGGCGGCGGTGGCCGTGAACGTGGTCGCCACAACGTCCGATTCGTAGATGGCGTCGGCCAGGCCATCGACGAAGAAATCATTCAAGCCGAAGAAATAGGAGAACCCGTTAACCGTTTCGTCAATGGTGCCGTCACCGTTGGCGTCGAACCCGATTGCCGCGTCCGCATGGGCGCTGCCCTGAGCGGTCGCGGTTTCGTCCCGAAAACCCAGGTTAAGGCTGGTGTTGTTCAGGTCAATGGCCAGTTTGCCATCGCTTCCGACAGCGACGGTCGCCGTTGATGCGCCATTGACCAGAAGCCAGTCCTCGATAGTAGCGGCCACTTCGGAAATGGTCCACGGTCCGTTGGCGGCCTGGGCGGCGGAGCCGAAGCTGGCCGAGGTCATGATGGTTTCCAGGGTCGTGGCGGCCTGCTGGTCGCCATTGCCGTCCAAAAGGACGATCGCCACGTCATCGGCGCCGTTGGCCGAATCAAGGGTCATGGTCTGGACGGTTGGCCTGACAAACAACCGGGTGCCGGTGGTGGATTGCTCACCGGGAAAAGCAATACCCCGGTTATGATCCCGGTTGACCAACTCCCGCATTTCCGACGCCAAGTTGTCGATTTGGCTTTGCAGGTTGGGAAGGAACTCATCGCGCATTTCGATCAGCCCCTTCAGTTTTCCGCCCTTGATATCACCGGTAATATCGTTGGCGGCAACCTTGGCGCCCGAATAAATGCCGCCGATACCGCCGGCGGCGTAGGTCAGCGTGGCGCTCATGGAGCTTGCCGGGTTGTGGGTCAGGGTCACGGGTGTGGAATCCATCAGGGTCCTGCCGTCGGAAGTCAGCACGGCGACGTCGCCGTTGCCGCGGTAGAAATACTGAATGTCCACAAGTTCCGACAGCCGGTCCAGGTCCAGGTCCCGCTGGTCCTGGAGGTCGGTTACATCCAGGCCGATGGCTGAATTACGGACGATTTGGCTATTCAGGGAATCGAGGCTGGAACCGATTTCGTTAATCTCGGTGACGTGGTCGGCGATGAGCACATCGGCCTGCCGGCGCAACTCTGAAATGGTCGAACTCATATCCTTGAGACGGTTGGCGAACTCCTCACCCCAGCGGACAACCTCACCCTGTTCCAGGGTTTTCTCCGGCGAAACGGCAAGCAATTCAAATGCTGACGTAAGCTGGTTCGCGATATGGGCGATGGAAGTATTGTCGGCCGGTGTGCCAAACAGTTCCTGAATCCGCAGATAGAAGCTGTCCTTGGCTTCGAGGCTGTTGAACGTGCTTTTTTCCAGGCGCAGGCTCCTGAGCAGGCCTGCATCCACATTGCGAACGATATCGGCCAGCTGAACGCCCGCGCCTTCGCCTACCACCACGCGCGTTTCCTGGGACGCGATTTTCCGTGAATAACCCGGCGTATTGACGTTGGCGATGTTGTTGGCAACCGTGTTCAGGTTGCCCTGATTGACCAACAGGCCGCTTCGGGCTGTTTCAAGGGCTAGGATAAGGCTTCCGGCCATGGCGAAAAGGGCCTCCTGATCAAAGGGATTGGTTGAAGGTCAGTGAAGACGGCCTGTTTTTGACTCCGGCGCCGGAAGGACCCAATTCACCGGCGGCGTTATAGGTGCCGGGACCGGGCCGTTGTATTTGGATGGCTTCGGCGACCGCTTCCACCATGCACCGGTTGGCTTCCATGCCGGCTTTCAGGAAACAGGCGTTTTCCTCAACCAAGGCGTGGACATCCCGGCCGATATCCTGCAATTGCCGGCGCAGGGAATCCTCGACGTCGTCCAATTCCCCGGATAAATCCTTCAGCTCGTTGGTGCGAACTTCAAAGGCCCGGGTCAGGATGTCTTTTTCGTGGGCCAGGGCGGTGAGGTCGGAAGGCCTCTCGGTCCTTAGAACCTCATTTTCCCTCTTTAGCAATTTCATCAACCTGCCGCTGATGGCGATCAGGTCCCTAATTTGTTCTTCCGCGTTCATTGAACCACCTCCTGGGTTTTCAAAATTTCCTGCATAACCGCGTCGGCAACGCCAATGCCTCCGGCCCGCGCCATGGCCTTGCCGTATTCGTCAACCTGCAGGGATCGCCACATTTCCTCAGCCAAACCGCCACCGAAAGGGGCCTCGGTGGACAAGCTGGCGAACATGGGTTGCAGCATCTGTGAAAGGAAAATGGCCTCGAATTCCTCGGCCACGCGCCGCGCCTTTTCCGGCGTCACGGCGCCGACCACCGAGGGCATCCTGGCACCCGCCATCATGGCGGTCTGGGCTTGAATCAGGCTGGCCGAGTTTTCCATTACATCACCTTGATTTCCGCCTGCAGCGCGCCGGCGGTCTTGACCGCCTGAAGTATGGTGATCATGTCGCGGGGACCGATGCCCAGCGCATTCAGGCCGTCGACCAGTTCCTGAATACTGACACCACCGTTGAGCAGGGCCAGTTGATTGCCGCTGCTTTCGTCGACCTCGATACCGGTGCGATCCACGGTGGTGGTGGTGCCGACGTTGGAGAAGGGACCCGGTTGGGAAACCTGCTCGGTTTCGGTGATCCGGATGGTCAGGTTGCCCTGGGCAATGGCCACGGTGCTGATGCGCACGTTTTCGCCCATGACGATGATGCCCGATTGTTCATCAATGATCACTCGCGCCAACTGGTCGGGCTGCACCCGCAGTTGTTCCACGTCGGTCAGAAGATCGACGACGTTATCTCGGTAGTTTTGCGGCACCTTCAGGCTGATGGTGGTCAGGTCCATGGCATAGGCGGCCGAAGTGCCGAGAAAGGCGTTGATGGCCGTCGCCACTCGCCGGGCTGTGGTGAAGTCCGGGTTGCGAAGTGAAAGTTTAACCACTTTCATGTTTTTCAGCTCGAACCCGACCTCGCGTTCGACAATGGCGCCGCTGGCGATGCGGGCGCTGGTGGGCACGCCCTTGGTCACCGTTTCCGCGCTGCCCGAGGCGGCAAAGCCACCGACCGCCAGTTGACCCTGGCCTACGGCATAGACTTCGCCGTCGGCGCCAAGGAGCGGCGTCACCAGAAGGGTGCCGCCCAACAGGCTCTTGGAATCCCCCAGGGCGCCCACAGAGATATCGATACGGCTGCCTTGGCGGGCGAAGGGGGGCAGGGAGGCGGTAACCATGACCGCCGCCACGTTCTTGGAATCAAGGCCGGCATCGGTGGGTTTGACGCCCATCCGGTTGAGCATGGCCTGAAGGCTCTGCTTGGTAAAGTGCCCGTCCTTGAGGGTGTCGCCGGTGCCGTTGAGGCCAATTACCAGGCCGTATCCGACCAGCATGTTATCGCGGACGCCCTGAAATTCGACAAGATCCTTGATCCGGGAGGCCGCGCCGGCAATGCCTGCCGTCATTGCCAGCAGCAGCAGGGAGACGGCGAAGGCTTTCAGAAAAGGCCGCGCCAGGGAGGGACCAAACAGGGCATTTCCTTCAAAGATTCCCGTGGTTTTCATCGGTTTTTCCCGTTTCAATTTTTTCGGGGAACAAAATTCCCAATAACTCCCCGGAAGCCTTGCGAATTCCATGCCAAAGGCAGTGAGCAACTAAGCCTTTGAAAACAGAATAAAAAATATTAAGCCAGGAGTGGATTGGGTGATTTTGGTGGCTAAAACTGGTCCTTGTGGGAACATCTTGCCGGGTGCTCCGGGTAAGGCGGGTCCCATAGGGACGATTTTCACGCCGGCGGGCTTCTCAAACCCTAACGAATCAGGTCCGCCGCCATCTGGGTCAACTCGTCGGCCGTCTTGAAAGCCATGGCATTGGCGCTGTAGGCATGCTGAATGGCGATCATCCGGGTGAATTCCCTTTCAACATCCACGTTCGAGCCCTCGTACGAGTTGGGAATGAAAATGCCGAATTCGCTGTTATCGGCGGCATAGTTCTGGGCGGTTCCCGACAGGGTCGATTCCGCATAGACATTACCGCTGCGTTCCTCCAGGCCATCGGGATTGACGAAAATAGCCAGTGGCATCTTGTAAATGGGCCGGGTCGTCAGGTCGTCGAAGTTGGCGATCACCCGCCCGAACTGGTCGAAGGAAAAGTCGGTCATGGGTGAATCCAGAAATCCGTTCCGGTCAAAACTCAAGGGCAGGAAGGGACCGGCAAACTGGGTAGTGTTTTGCAAGTCCACATCCACGCTGGAAGTTGCCCCGCTGGCCCAGTCCACCGCCACCGTATAAGTGGTGGTTCCCGTCAATTGCCCCGAGCCATCAAAGGTCAGGGCTTGCGGCACGGAAGTGATGGTATCTCCGGGGTTGCCGGTTGTAACCGATACGGTCCATTGACCCGGCAAGACGCCCTTGGTGAAATTGAGGGTCGCCACCTGGTTGGCGATGTCGGAATCGACCACTTCCATGGCAAAGATATGGACCGACCCGGCGGCGTCCGAAGCCGGTAAATTCAAACTCAGATCGGCGGTGGTGGTGGCCTGGCCCAGATTGGTGAAAGCGAAATTGTCCACCCGAAGAGAAGCCAGGGATCCCGAATTGGTGAAATTACCGGTGGCGTCCGCCGTCCAGCCCTGGATGTAATAGCCGTTTTTGTCCACCAGGTATCCTTCCTGGACCGTAATGGACTGGCCGTTGTTGCCGGTCACCGTTATGTCGTTGCCCGCCGCCACCGCAAGGCTGCCATCCCGGGTGTAGAAGGTATCCCCGGTGCCGTTGATGTCCGTGTTGACGGTAAAAAACCCTTTTCCGGCGATGGCGATATCCAGGGTCCTGCCGGTGCCGTTGATCTGGCCTTGCCTGGACACCAGTTGAATATCGGTGGGCGCCACGCTGCCCTTGAAGTTGGTGGAGTCCGAAGTGACATCACCCAGGATGGTTTCAAAGCGGGTTTCCGTGCCCTTGAAACCGCCCGTATTCACATTGGCCAGGTTCTGGCTGATGGTACCCAGGGCGTGGGTTAGGGATTGCATGCCCAGGATGCTGGTGGAAAAGGCGGAATACAGGCTCATGGCGGTGCTCCAGGTCTTTGTACGGACAAAGACGCAAAGAAGTTTGAAAATTCCTTCATGGTAGTAAAAGCAAGAAGGATGCCAAGAAGCTCCAGTACATAACCTATTGAAAAAGCGAGGTATTTCTATTTCTGCTGGCAGCAGGGTGGGCAGAACCTGCCCGGCGGAGCCGTCCGAGGCTTCAAACCCAGCAAAAATTGCCGGGTTGTCCGGATCAGGTCCGAATCATCCACCGAACGGTTCATTCCGGTTGCTCTCTGTTTTTTTGATAACCCCGTCCATCCTGGCGGGCCTTTTTTTCTTTGCCTGGACTAACGACGTTAAACCTACGTTAAAGGTCAGGGTGCACGGTACGCGCCATGAAGGTATCGAACGTCGGTCCGGGCAAGAATATTGGCCGCGCCACGCGGAAAAAGCCCGCTTCCGGCAAAGGCAGCGAATTCGCCGATCGGCTGACCGAGGTCGCGAAGGATGGTGATGCGGGCGGCGTCGTCGCCATGTCCGGGGTGGGGGGCGTGGATTCCATTCTCGCCATCCAGGAAGCGGCGGAGGTTCCCGGTTCTACCGAGGAATGGTCCCGCCGCCGCGCCCAACAGTATGGAGGCGACCTACTCGACCGGCTGGAAGACCTTCGTCACGATATTTTGACCGGCGCCGTGGCCAAGGAAAAATTGGTGGAATTGGCCAAAACCATGCGGGCACAACGGCAGAAAAGCAACGATCCCAGGCTCAACCAGATTATCGGTGAAATCGAGCTCCGGGCCGAAGTGGAGTTGGCGAAACTGACCCGGGAGGTTTGATTTTCCTACCAATTTTGCTGGAGATATGGGTTTTTTTTACCGGTGATGGCCTTGCTTTCACTCTTTTTTGGCTTCCGCCGGCCAGGAAAACCGCACTTGCAGTGACACCTCTCCGCCCATATATTCCGCGGCGAAAAATGAAATTCAGTCTGGGAGTCCACAAGGCATGACAATTACGCTACCGCCCGATTACCGGCCGGCGGACAACGAACCATTCATGAATCCCGTGATGTTGGAATATTTCCGGCAGAAGCTGCTGGATTGGCGCAACGAATTGCTCACTGAATCCAACGAAACTCTTCAGCTTCTCCAGCAGGGCGGCGAGTCTGAAGCCGACATCGCCGACAGGGCGACCACCGAAACGGACCGTTCGCTGGAACTGAGGACCCGTGACCGGGCTCGCAAGCTGATTGTCAAGATTGATGAGGCCCTGGAGCGGGTCGACAACGGCGAGTACGGGTATTGCGAGGAAACCGCCGAGCCCATCAGTGTTCCGCGCCTTGAAGCGCGTCCCATCGCGACTCTCAGCATCGACGCCCAGGAACGCCACGAACGGATGGAAAAAACCCACCGCGACGGTTGAACGCCAGGTCTTTGCCCGGTGTTTTTTCCCTCCCCGTAAATATTACCCGGCAAAAAAATCGATGACGGGGGCAAAAAAAGGGCCGGTGCGGTAAACGCACCGGCCTTTAAGTTTTCCAGGCTCGATACGAAACCGTGCCTAGAACGGGAAAATGATATCCCAGAGTTGCGTGCCCCAGCGCGGTTGCTGCAGGTCGCTGAGTGTTCCGCGGCCACCATAGGCGACGCGCATTTCGGCGATTTTTTCATGGGTCACGGTGTTATCGGATTCGATATCTTCGGGCCGGACCACGCCGCGCACCAACAATTCGCGCAGCTCCTTGTTCACCCGGATCTCCTGTCGGCCAAGGATGGCAAGATGACCGTTGGGCAGGATCTGGGTGACCACGGCGGCGAAAGTCAACGAGATGGTCTCGCTGCGGTTGATGCCCCCGTCGCCCGTGGTCGAATGGACGCTGTCGAAGCTCAGCAGGGATGTCGGGTCGACGCTGTCGGGCAGGAACGTGTTGAAGGCGGTGGTCTCATATCCCAGCAGGCTGGTGACATTGGTGTCTTCGCTGTCGTCCCGGTCCCGTTCGGTCTTGTTGGCCAGCACGGCTGAATCGCTCAGGTTCAGTTTGACGGTTAGAATATCGCCGACAACCTTTGCCCGGTTATCCTTGAAGAAGGCGCGGGCCCCCGAACGCCACAGGGAATTGGGATTTTCGAAGGCGATTTCCGCTTTCGGCATGGGCATGCTGATCGGCCGGTAACTGGCCATCGCCGTCGGGTTGGTGATTTTAGTCAGCGCCGGGCCGTCCCCCACTTCGGACAAGCGGGTCAGGGTGTTGCAACCCGACGCTGCCGCGCTAATCGCCGATATCATCGCGATACGGGTGGTTAAGCGGGTGATTTTACTGGTCATGATCGGTCTCCTAGTTCATGACGATATTATTGGCGGGGCGAACGGTCACCAAGTTTGCGCCGGTGACCACACCTTCGATGATGGTGTTGCTAAAGGTGTTGGTGACGCGGATGGCCTGGCCATCGCTGCCGTCTTCCATGGCGCGCCCCTGGGAAGTCAGTCTCATGTTGGGCGAAGCGAGAATGAGCGTCACCAGACTGCCTTTTGGAACCAAAACCGGCCGCCGGACGTCCGTGGTCCGCACCGGAACCCCGGCCCTCAGGCCCCGCCTGACAGACATGCCGATAAGGCCGCTATCGTCGAGGATGGTGTTGCGCTGTAACCGGTCGGCTCGAATCTTGGTCCACTTGACGTCTTCGGCGGAAATGATCTCCCCGGCCAGTTTCCGGCGGACCAGGACGGGGGCTTCCTGCACCTCGTGCACCCGGCCGGCAACCCGGTAACGCTGGGCCGAGGGATCGCCGGCGGGGGCGGCAAGGATGGCGGTGAACCGGCGTGTCCTGGCGCTGTAGACGATATCCTCCACCTCAAGGGTGGCGGCGGTGTCTCCGGCAACATGGATTCGCATGAGGCGGTTGCTCAATTGCACGTCGATGCCCGCGGCCACGCCGAAATCGGCCAGCGCTTCAAGGATCTGCTCCTTGATTTGGCCGGGTCCGATGACGACGCTGTCCCGGATCACCACCGCCCGGTCACGCGGGCTCAGGGGGCGCCATTTCAGGCCGTAGGCCCTGGCTAACCGGTAAAGCCACCTGGCATCGAAGATCGCCCGCCGGCCCGGGTCCGGCGCATAGGCGACGGGAATGTCCGCCTTGTCGCCAGTTCCGGCGAACAGGTCTCCCAGGTGGATCTGGGTCCGGTTGACCGTCGAGGTGCCCAGTAACGCCACCATTTCGGGCGCGTTGGCCACCCGTTCGGCGGTCTGGACCATTTCCTGCTTTATTCCATCCCGCTTCTTTTCCTGGGCCATGGCGGCCGGCGCGTAGCGGCCCGCCGATACCAGGAGAACAAGGGCGATGGCGAGTGTAAACGCTTTCATCATCGCCTCCCTATCGCACGTTGCTCAGGGAGCCCATCATTTGATCCGCCGTCTGAATGACCTTGGAATTCATTTCATAGGCCCGTTGAGCTGAAATTAGATTGGCGATTTCCTCTACCGCGTTGACATTGGAAGTTTCCAGGAAACCCTGCAGGATGGAACCGTATCCGGTGCTTGCCGGGGTACCGGTGACGGCGTTACCCGAAGCGGACGTTTCCAGGAACAGGTTGCCGCCATTGGCCTGCAGTCCGGGTTCATTGGCGAAGGTGGCGATCTGCAGTTGCCCAACATTGGATAGGGCCACCTGGCCATCCACCTTGGCCAGAACTTCGCCGCTGGCGTTGATGGTAATATCAATCACGTTGCTGGGCACGGTGATGGCGGGGACCACCGTGTAGCCGTCATGGGTGACGATTTCGCCATTGGCGTTGAGTTGGAAGGATCCATCCCGGGTATAGGCGACCTCGCCGTTGGGCAGCTGTACCTGGAAGAACCCCTTGCCTTCAATCGCCAGGTCGAAGGTGTTGTCGGTGGCGGTCAGACTGCCCTGGGCATGAATCCTGTACACCGCCGCCATCTTGACACCCAGGCCCAACTGAACGCCGGTTGGCACTACCGTGCCTGCATCCGACGAGGTGCCGCCGACCCGCCTCAGGTTTTGATACAACAAGTCCTGAAATTCCGTCCGGCGGCGCATGAACGCGGTGGTGTTCATATTGGCCAGGTTGTTGGATACAACCTCAACATTGCGCTGTTGAGCCTGCATTCCCGTTGCCGCTATGCTCAAAGCTCTCATTTTTCCCGTCCTTTCTTGTCATTCTTACTTTGGAACCCGGGTTGTTCCGGGTATGCGTGTTGAATCAAGTTTCGGCTCAGCCGCCCGACTCGCCGGAGAGCGTGCGGAGCATCCGTTTGATCCGTTCATCTTCCTTTTCGATCATCTTGCTGACGCTCTCGTAAGCGCGCTGAACCTTGATCATTCTTGTCAGTTCAACCACCGGCTGTACGTTTGAACCTTCAAGGGCGCCCTGAACGACATTGGGGGAACCCACGTCTTCGGGACTCTCGTTGGTGGTAAACAGTCCGCCACTGGTTTGGCGCATGGCCTGTTCGTTGCCGAACTTCACCACCCGGATTTTTCCCAGCTCACCGTTCTCGGTTGATACGGTGCCGTCGCGGGCGATGTTGATCTCCTTATCGGCCGGACTGATGAAAAAGGGCTGTCCCGCCGCCGATAGAACCGGGAATCCCTGCTGGGTGACCAGTTGGCCCTCGGAATCCAGCTGGAAGCGGCCGTTTCGGGTGTATTTTTCACCACCCTCCGTCTCGATGACAAAATAACCCTCGCCCTTGAGGGCTAGGTCCAATGGGTTGTTGGTGTTCTCGATGGAACCTTCGGCGGTGCTCCGCACCGAAGCGATGTCCCGCACGTAGGCGTGCTTTTCGCCGAAAACGCTGTCGGCGCTGCGGCTTTTCACCAGGTAGTCGGTAAACATCATCCTTTCAGCCTGAAAGCCGGCCGTGTTCATGTTGGCGATGTTGTTGGCGACGATGTCCATCTTGCGGCGCAGGACGGCCTGCCGTGACAACGCAATAATTGATGTGGTTTCCATGGTGTTCTCGTCCCTTGTCTCAAGTGGCCTCGTCTCAAGTGGCCTTGTCTCAAACGGTCTCACGTTCCCGCCCAGGGTCTTGCACGGGGCGTGCCAGCCCAAACCAAGGTGCGAGAGATGATTTAAGTTAACTAAATCAAACGGTTAGTATTTTGTTGGGGTTTTCCATCACGTATTCCCCGGCCCTCTGAGGTACAGACTACCCGGCATTTTTTGCCTGGCGGGCCCGCGGGTGAAGTCCTGCCTTCAGGCGTCCAGAGCAATTCGAGTTCCTGGGCCCGGGTTTACCCGGTGGCGATTTCCAGTCCCTTTTCAAACCCTGTTCGAGGGTGTCTTGAAGTCTGGTGTTAGGGCGATACGCCGAATATCAACCAGTTGTTAACCACCAGCCACCTAATTTGGATTCCTCGCGGTGCCGATATCGCCGGCGCCGAGTTTGACTGGGTGTGGGCAATGGCCGAAGAAAAACCGGACGAAGAACTGGAAGACGCCGAGGAAGGCGAGTTGGAGGATCAGGAAGAGGAAGACTCCTCATCTTCCTCGGGCGGGAAAAAGCGGATTCTGGTCCTGCTTGGCGCCGCCATCCTCCTGGTCGGCGGCGGTGCGGGCGCTGCCTGGTACGCGGGTGCGCTTGATCCGCTTTTCGCCATGCTGGGCGCCGAGCCCGTTGTTGAAGAGCAAAGCGATGAAGTCCGGCCGGTGGAAGATGCGTTTTTCATGAACCTGCCCGAATTGCTGGTCAATTTGAATACGGGCGGGCGCAAGCCCACGTATTTGAAAATTCGCATCAGCCTGGAGTTGGACAAAGAAACCGACCAGCCGAAGATAGAGCGGGTGATGCCGCGGATTATCGACAATTTTCAGGTTTACCTGCGGGAGCTCCGGGTTGAAGACCTGAAGGGTTCCGCCGGCATGTACCGATTGCGAGAGGAATTATTGACCCGGGTCAGCGCGGCGGCGGCCCCGACCCAGATTAACGACGTGTTGTTTAAGGAAATGCTTGTTCAATAGGCACTACCGTAATCGAGGTACTCAGAAATCATGACAACCCCAGCAGAAGACGACGTCGACCAGGAAGCCATGATGGCCGAATGGGAGGCCGCCATGGGATCCGAGGGCGGTGATGACGAAGGCTCCGGCGAAGAAAATGACAATCAAGACGATCTCGCCGCTGAATGGGAAGCCATGGTCAGTGGCGAGGGAGGGGACGATAGCGGTGGCGGGGACTCCTCCTCCGGCGCCTCGGGCCGTGAATCCACCCGGGTTCTAAACCAGGATGAAATCGATAGTCTGCTCGGGTTCGACGAGGAATCCGATGATGGGGTCGATCGTTCGGGAATCCAGGCGATCCTCAACAGCGCCCTGGTTTCCTACGAACGCCTGCCCATGCTGGAGGTCGTGTTCGACCGCCTGGTCCGGTTGATGTCCACCTCATTGCGTAACTTCACCTCGGACAACGTTGAAGTCACACTGGACAATATCGCATCCATCCGCTTCGGCGATTACCTGAATTCCATCCCACTTCCCGCCATGCTGAGCGTATTCAAGGCCGAGGAATGGGACAACCACGGCCTGATCACCGTTGACTCCTCGTTGATCTATTCCATCGTCGACGTTCTGCTTGGCGGGCGCCGCGGCACGGCGGCGATGAGAATCGAGGGCCGACCCTACACAACCATCGAACGCAGCCTGGTCGAGCGCATGATACACGTCATGCTATCGGATCTCAGTGCCGCTTTCGAACCGCTAAGCCCGGTAAACTTCCGTTTTGACAGGTTGGAGACCAACCCCCGGTTCGCCACCATTTCACGCCCCTCAAACGCCGCCATCGTGACGCGCCTCAGAATTGATATGGAGGACCGGGGTGGGTTGCTGGAATTGTTGTTGCCCTACGCTACCCTGGAACCCGTGCGCGAACTGCTGCTGCAAATGTTCATGGGGGAAAAATTCGGCCGGGACTCCATCTGGGAAACCCACTTGGCGGAAGAGCTGTGGAAGACATATGTGCCCACCGAGGCCGTTCTCGATGAACAAACCATGCGCTTGAACGACATCTTCGATTTGAAGGTGGGTTCGCGTTTCATGCTCAATGCGACGCCGGATTCACCCGTCCGCCTTCAGTGTGGCGAGGTCCCGCTATACCTGGGAATCATGGGACGGAGCGCCGATCATATCGCGGTAAAAATTGAAGAGCGCATTTACAAAACGAAAGGATGAGCCAAGTGAACTTTCCCTTCTCACTTTTTCTGGATGCCCTGGTTGCCGTTTTGCTGGCATTCACCATCGGCTATGCAGTGGTGCTGAACCGCAGGTTGAGCGCCCTGCGCAGCGACCAGAGTGAACTCGCCAAGCTGGCCGCCAGTTTCCATGAGGCCACCGTCAGGGCGGAAAACAGCATCGGCCGTCTGAAGGTTTCGGCGGAGGGCCTGCAGGAGGATCTCAACCGCGCCCAGGCAATTCGCGACGACCTTGCCTATTTGATTGAACGAAGCGATTCCGAGGCCGACCGGCTTGAAAAAACGGTACGGGATGCCCGGCAAAGCAAGCCCATCCCCCGGAAGAATATCGGCAATGGAGTGGGGGGCTTCGCCTCTATCGAAAACGGCAGGCAAGGACCGCGATCCGAAGCCGAACGGGAACTGCTTGAGGCACTCAAGGCTGCGCATTAGAAAAAACGAGGCAAACGAGGCAAACGACCATGGCAAAAAAGATTTCCCGAGTACGCCTTCTGCCACTGACCATATTTTTTGCCACCCTGATGCTGACCGTAAAAGCCGGTACCGTCTGGGAGGGTCTCGGTGGATTTATGGACGGCGCGATTTCTGTATCCGAAGTCCGGGCCCAGCAGCCGGGCACCGGCACACCGCCTGCCGAAGCCGCTCCGGGACCGGAAGCGCCGGCGGCCGTATCTGAAACCGACGGCGCCGGTGGGGCGGAAACTCCAACTCCCTCGGCGATCATCAGTGATCCGGCGCTTATGACCCAGTCGGAAATCGATCTGCTTCAACAGTTGGCTGAGCGCCGGGAAATTCTGGGCTCCCGTGAATCGGCTTTCGAAAGGCGGTCCAGCCTGATCAAAGCCGCGGAATCCCGTATCGACAAGAAATTGAATGACCTCAAGGCCCTTCAGGTCACCATCGAAGGTCTGATAAAAACCTACGATGATCAGCAGGCGAAGAAAATGGAAAGCCTGGTCAAGATTTACGAGGCCATGAAACCCAAGGATGCGGCCAGAATTTTCCAGGAATTGGATATGGATACGTTGTTACTTGTGGCCGAAAGGATGAAGGAAAGAAAACTGGCGCCGGTCATGGCCAAAATGGATCCGTCCAAAGCCAAGGAAATGACGGTTGAGTTGTCCCGATTGCGGCAATTACCCTTCCCCGAGGGGTAAATCAAAAGAAAGGTTATCAAGGAACCACCGTCTACCTACCTAATTTCTGAATGATTTAAGTAAATCTATACGGTTTCGGTATAGTAATCAGGTAATGAATCCGGCCGGTAATGGAGTGGCTAATGGCTGTCGATAAGAATATGAATGTTTTGGTCGTGGACGATTACAAAACAATGCTGAGAATTTTACGGAATTTGCTCAAGCAGTTGAACTTTAACAACGTGGTGGAAGCCACGGACGGTGGCCAAGCCCTGGAAAAGCTCAATGGGGACGACGAATTCGGATTGATCATTTCGGACTGGAATATGGAGCCGATGACCGGAATTCAGCTTCTGCGTGAAGTGCGGGGTAACGCGAAACTGAAGCACCTTCCCTTCATCATGGTGACGGCGGAAAGTAAGTCGGAAAATGTTATCGCGGCGAAGGAAGCCGGGGTGTCCAATTACATTGTCAAACCGTTCAACGCCGAAACCCTGAAGTCCAAGATGGTCAGCGTGCTGGGTGATTTTTAGGATAAAGTCATGCCGGCAGCCAGAAAGTGGCCCAAACGAAAGTCGAAGTCTGCCGGGGGTAGGAAAAAAGCCTCGAAGCCAAACCGCTCACAAGGCCGCTCACCAGAGCCCTCGAAAAACATCACCTGTACTGTAGAAAAGCTCATTACGGCCGTCGGAAGCAACATCACTTCCTCCGAACAAGCGCTTTACGACGAAATATCAGCGCTGGCCCAATACATACAAACGGCCCGGGACGAAATAGCCGCCATTCGCCCCGATGTGGTTAAAAGCCAACATCTGCCGGCGGCGACGGATGAACTGGACGCCATTGTCCAGTCCACAGCCGACGCCACGAACACCATAATGGACGCGGCTGAAATCATCGAGGGCATCGCCGATTCTTCGGAACACGAAGCCACCGGCGAATTGGTGGACGCGACGACCCGAATTTACGAAGCCTGCGGCTTTCAGGATATTACCGGCCAACGGGTGAACAAGGTCGTCGCAACCTTGAAGCACATTGAAAAAACAATAGACGACTTGATTTCCGTTATCGAAGGCGGGAATCAGCGGCCCGAACCCCGGCAACAGACCAAGGGAAAGAAGAGCAAGTCTTCGGATGAGGACTTATTGAACGGGCCGCAATTGCGGGCAACCGCCAATTCTCAGACGGAAATTGATGCTTTGATGGATACATTCGACTAGCCCTTAAAATGGAAAACAACGGCGCTACTTTCCAGGGAACGCCCGGGAACCCAGGCAGAAGCAGCACGGCCCTTTTTCTCGGGCTCTACCTGCTCGTTCTGGCCTTTTTTATCCTGCTGGTGAGCATGTCCACGCGGGCGGAATTACGTTCTCGGGCGGTGATGGACAGCCTGACTTCCACTTTCGCCACGCTCCTTCCACCCAGCACCGACCTCACTACCTTCACCACCAAGGAAGGCGATGTCCTGGCGGCCCAGCGGTTTCAGGAAAACATCGCCGGTATCTTCCGCACCGCCATCAAGGTGGAACAGGTTACCGTGGTTCAACCGGGCCGGTTGATGCGGGTGGTCCTTCTTGCCGATTCCCTGTTTTTTCCGGGCGAGCCCAGGTTGCGGGACGCCCAGGTGGACCTGTTGGACCGGCTTGTCGCCACTTTGAGCAACCGGCCAACCGGCTTGCGCTTCGATATGGAGTTTGTGATCGGCAGCCGCTCTGGCGCGGGCGACAACCTGTCCTCCCTGGTCATGTTGCGGGCCGAAGCCTTCGCCAAGGCTATGGGAGACCAGGGCGGGCCGCCCGACAGCCTGGCGGTAGGGTTGAAACCCGGTGATCCGGATAAGATCACCATGTGGTTTTATGTGCGGAATCTGGATGAAGGCCGCATGAACTTCGTTAAGCCGGCCGGCGGAGGACAGGCACAGTGATTGGCCCAGTAATTGGTCCAGTGGTCGGCCCAGTGACGGGCCCGGCGATTGGTCTGGTTACCGTTCCCATGGACGGCGTAAATGGCGAAAGCACGTCTACCGGCGAGATCGCCAGCAAGGCATGGATGATCATTTTCACCGACCTTGTTTCCCTGCTGCTGACATTTTTCATCATGTTGTTTTCCATGTCCAACCTGAAACTGGACGATTGGAATGAAATGATCGATACCCTGTCGCAATCGTTCACGCCGGTCATTTCAAATACCTCCCGTTTATCGCCGGCCCGCTATAACATTTCCTCCACTTTCAAGAAGCGGGCAATCAATCTTGATTACCTGTCCGCGGTGCTGGAGGACGCGCTGGTTCGCGATCCAATACTCGAGAACAGCTTTATCCTGCGTACCGGGGATCGGCTTGTCATTGTCCTTCCCGGCGACTACTGGTTCCGTCCGGGCAAGGCGGAACTGACCGAAAGGTCGCGAAATTCACTGTTCCATCTTGGCAGCGTGTTGCGGAACGTGGGCAACGAAATGGCGGTTAACGGATATGTGGGAAACGAGACCATCGATGGCGAGGAGTTTGCCTCGGGTTGGGGGTTGTCCCTGGCCCGCGCCGTTACCGTCGGCAGCGCCCTGAAACAGGCCGGATACAGGGACGGCATTGCCGCCATGGGATATTCCAAGGGCCGTACCGGCCTGCTTGACGACTTGACGCCGGAGCAAAGGAAGCTGTTTGCCAAGCGGGTGGACATTGTCATCAAACCCAACGTGGCAGGTGGATCTTGAACGCCGGGCGGTTCTTTTGGCCAGATCGGAGGCCAATTTGGAGACGGGTCCTTATGGGGTCGGCCTTGGCCGTGGCGGTATGGACCGGTTCCGCCCAGACCCTATGGGCGGAACCGGTCCAAGTGCGCTCCGCCGTTCACGACGGGTACGGCCGGATCGTTTTTAACTGGGACTCTCCCGTTCCCTTCACCGCTGGCGTCACCGACGGCCGTCTGGAAATTCGGTTCGCCCGCAAGATTGAAGCCGCCTACGGCGACGTGGTCAGGAAACTGGGAAAGTATATCCGCGATGCCCAGGCCGGAAGTGATGGGCTATCGGTGGTCATGACGCTGACCGGCAAGTTCGTCCTGCGCTCTTTTGACCTGGGTTCGGCGGTGGTGGTTGACTTGATGGACAACGTGGAAACCACGGCGGCGAAACCCGAAGGAGCGGACGCCGCCGCCGGGGATGTCCCCGTGATTGGGATCAGGACGGGCGAGCATAAAGGGTACAGCCGCATCGTCTTCGATTGGCTCAGTAAGGTACCTTATCAGGTCAGGCGGACGGACACGGAAACGGCAATTACCTTCCAGCGCCCGGGCCGGGTCAACCTCGCCCCCATAAAGGCGAGGCCGCCGGTCAACCTCAGGACCATCGAATCAAGCCTGGAGGAGGGAAAGCTCACCGTCACCCTGACCATGCCCAAAGGGGCGCGGGTGCGGCATTTTTATTCGGGTCCCAAACTGGTGGTCGATATCATGACGCCGGCCATTGCATCGGCCGGTGCGTCGGCCAGTGCGCCCACGGAAACGGAGATATCACAGCCGGCCAAAGCGACTCCCGCCGCTCCACCGGCCAACACCGAAGCTCCTGCCCGGTTGGAAAAGGTGGCGGAAGGAGGACCGGCGCCGCCGGTTCCCAAATCCGCTCCCGTACCGCAGCCGGCACGGGGTGAAGCGGCGAAGGCCGCCGGCGGACCCATCGCCTTGACGCCGCCTAAGGGTGAACCCGGGAAGCAGGGCCAGGCCGTGCCCGGCCAGACCGTTCCCAGGCAGGCTGGCGGCGCAACGGCGGCCGTGGAACAGCCAGCCGGAGGTCAAGTGCCCGGGCCCAACACGGTCAGCCTCGACCCCTCCATGCCAAACCTGGGGCCCGAACAATTGGAAAAGGCGCTGGAAGCGGCGGTCCCCGCTGGCCTGGCCCTTCCACCCGGGTTGGACAGCGCGGTGACTCTGCGGTTTGACTGGGATGAGCCCGTGGCGGCGGCGGTATTCCGCCGCGCCGGATATTTGTGGGCGGTTTTCGACAAGGCCAAGGAAATGGACTTGGACAGTCTTCGAACTGCCGGGGGCAACGTCATTCGCACCATCGAAAGGGTTCCGGCCAAGCGGGCAACGGCCCTTCGCCTGACCACGGTTTCCGGCATCAATCCCAGCATACGGCGGGACGGTTTATCGTGGATTCTGGAATTCCGTAAGCAACCGCTGGCCCCAGTGACGACCATCGAAGCCAACCCCGAGCCTAATTCACCAGTTGGCGCCCGGTTGTTTTTCTCCGTACCCGAACCGGGCAATGTCATCGCCGTACGTGACCCGGAAGTGGGCGATAACCTGGTCGTGGTTCCGGTCATCCCCCTGGGCCATGGGGTGATGTGGAACTACCGTTATCCGCAGGCCCGGATCCTGCTATCCGGTCAGGGTGTGGTGATTCAACCCCGCATCGATGATTTGAGGATCAAGCCTCTGCGACAAGGTGTGGAAATCACCAGCGGTGGTGGACTGAAGATATCTCCGGTCACGGAACAGCTCTTGGCCACAATCAAGCTGGGGCCAACCAAGCCCCTGACCCGTGTCTTTGACTTGGACCAGTGGCGCCGGGGTGGTCTCGCCGCCTTCAACGCCAACAAGCATGAATTCCAGAACGCCATCGCCGTCGCCAAAGGCAAGGACCGGGAAAAGGCCCGGCTCGAATTGGCCCATCTCTACTTCGCCAACAGCATGGCCGCTGAAGCACTGGGGGTGCTGAAACTGGTCGGCGAGGATCGGCCCGAAATTGTCAACGAACCGGATTTCAAGGCGTTACGAGGCGCTTCCAATGTGCTTATGGGGCGGTTGGATGAAGCCAAGGAGGACCTTAACCAGCCGGTTCTGGACAATATTGATGAAGCGATTTTCTGGCGCGCCGTCCTGCGCGCCAAAGATAATGATCTGGCCGGCGCCGCGCCGGACCTCAAACGGACCAGCGGCATCACCTTTCCCTATCCCAATAACCTGAAAATACCCCTGGCCGCCATTGTGGCTGATGCGGCCGTCGAGACTGGCGATATCCGTCAGGCGACCCGGTTCCTGGATGTGCTCAATGTGATCGGCCCGAGCCCGGCCCAGAAAAGCGAGTTGAACTATATCACCGGGCGGCTCAGGGAGCTGGCGGGGGATTTCGACGAAGCCATCGGCCTTTGGGAGGAGGTGCAACGGGGAACCCATCGGCCAAGCCGCGCCAAGGCGGCGCGGGCACGGGCGGAATTGTTGTTCAAGCTCAATCGGATAACCGCCGCCGAAGCCATCGAGGAACTGGAAAAGCTACGTTTTTCCTGGCGCGGTGACATCTTCGAATTTGGGCTGTTGCGCCGGCTGGGGGCATTGTATGTGAGCGATGGAAAGTACCGCCAGGGGCTGCGAACCCTTAAACAGGCGGCCATTCATTTCCGTGATAATGAAAAAGCGATTGAGGTAACCCAGGATATGGTGGACATCTTTAGCAGGCTGTACCTGGACGATGAGGCGGATCAAATGCCGCCGGTCGCGGCCATAGCCTTGTACGACGATTTCAAGGAACTGACCCCTGCCGGACCCAAGGGCGATGAGATGATCCGCAAGCTGGCCGACCGGCTGGTGACCGTGGACCTTCTGGACCGCGCCGCTCAGCTTCTCGATAACCAAGTGAAATTCCGCCTCAAGGGGACCGAGAGGGCAAGGGTCGGCGCACGGTTGGCGCTGGTCTATATCCTTGACCGAAAATTCGACAAGGCGATTGAAGCCCTGGAAACGAGCAATGGAAAGGGGCTGCCCGAAGCGTTGGCCAGCCAACGCCGCCATCTCATGGCCCGTGCTTTGGTCGACATGAACCGTGGCAAGGAAGTGCTGCAGCTTCTGGAAGCCGACGCCAGCGCCGATGCCGATTTGCTCAGGGCGGAAATCTACTGGCAACGGAGGGACTGGACGGAAGTGTCCCGCTACTTGACGCGCCTGATTCAGGGTGACGGCCAGGCACCGCCGCAGACCCTTGATGACCGGCAGGCCCGCCATGTTCTGGACCTGGCGGTGGCGTTGACCCTAAGCGGCAATGAACTGGCGCTGGCGCGGCTCAGGGAAGGGTATGGGTCGGCCATGGCGAAAGGACCCTTTAAGGACGCCTTCCAGCTTATCGCCAGTCCCCAGACCCAGGGTTTGATCAATTACCGGTCCATCGCCGACAAGGTCAGCGAAGTGGAGAACTTCCAAGTCTTCCTGTCCAGCTATCGTGAGCGGTTGCGAGACAGCAGCCTGAGCGCCATCAACTGAGAGTGAAAGTAACGGGGCCCCGAAAAGGCCCCGTCAGGCTGCCGGGAAACGGGCTTACCCGGCCTTGATGGCTGTTTGCCTACATGGCCTTGATGGTTACTTTCTTCGCCTTACCGCGGGTTTTGGTTTTTGGCATGGTCAGGGTGAGCACGCCTTTCCTGAAGCTGGCTGTTATTTTGTCTTCATCCACGGTTTCGGGAATTTTGAACGAACGGCGGATAGATCCAAAGTGCCGTTCGGTCAGGTGATAGTCGGTGGTTTACTTTTCTTTTTCTTCACGCTTTTCGCCTTCGATGGTCAGGATGCCATCGGACAATGTGACCTCGATATCCTTTTCATCCATTCCCGGCAGTTCGGCGCAAAGTTCGAAATTCTTGGCCGATTCCAAGACGTCCATTCTCGGGGCGGCGCCGCCGACAGATCCCAGGGCCCGCTCCATCCTGCGGAGGGGCTCCAGTTCCAGGCCATGGCGCCCAAAGGGGCCAAGGTGGAAACCCGAGAAGAAGTCATCAAACAGGCTGTC
>JAJRSS010000192.1 GCA_024278615.1 Alphaproteobacteria bacterium | reverse complement strand
GACCTCCAATTTGGGTGGCGATATCCTGGCCATGCAGGAAGAAGGTCACGACAGCGATGAAATACGGGGCCAGGTGATGGAGGCGGTGCGCGCCACCTTCCGCCCCGAATTCCTCAACCGGCTGGACGAAATCATCCTTTTCCACCGCCTGTTCCGCCACCACATGGAAGGCATCGTCGATATCCAGCTTGGCCGCCTGGGCCGGCTGCTGGCCGACCGGGGCATCACCATGGACCTGGATGGCGCGGCCAAGGCGTGGCTGGCGGCGGAAGGCTATGACCCGGTGTACGGGGCCCGGCCCCTGAAACGGGTCATCCAGCGGTCCTTGCAGAACGCCCTGGCCGGGCTGATCCTGGAAGGCCGGATCCACGACGGCCAAACGGTGAAGGTTACCGCCGGCGAAGGCGGCCTGGTCATCAACGCGGCGAAGGCCGAAGCGGCTTAGCCGCCTTTCTTAGTTGCCGCGGGCCACGGACATGTCCGGCTTCAGGGCCGCGAAAAGAAGGTCCGTTTCGGCCCGCATGGCCTGGAAGCGGTCCAATTCCTTGCCCTTGAGCCGGTATCCGGACGGCATCTTCACTTTCAGCGGGTTGACCTGCCGGCCGTTTCGCAGGATTTCATAGTGCAGATGGGGGCCGGTGGTCCTGCCGGTGGAACCGACGAAGCCGATAACATCCCCCTGCTTGAACCGCTTGCCCGGCCGCGCGCTCTTGGCGATGCGGCTCATATGGGCATAGGCGGTGGAATATTTTTCATTGTGCCGAATTCGCACGTATTTGCCGTAGGCGCCGTTCCTGCCAGCCCGGGTGATGGTGCCGTCGCCGGCTGCGTATATGGGTGTTCCCTTGGCGGCGGAAAAATCCACCCCTTGGTGCATTTTCGTATAGCGCAAAACGGGATGGCGCCGCTTGCCGTAACCGGATGAAATCCGCGCGCCGTTGATGGGGGTGCGCATCAGCGCCTTGCGGGCGCTTTTTCCGGCCTCGTCGAAGTAATCCACCTGCCCATCTTCAAGTTCATGACGGTAGATACGGTGGTGCTTGCCGCTGAGGGTCAGGGAAGCGAAGACGATGCCTTCGGCGCGGATCACCCGCCCCTGTTCGTCGAGCAGGCGTTCGAACAACACCTGGAAGGCGTCTCCCGGCTGGATATCCCGCTGGAAATCCACATCCCAGGAATAGGCGCGGATCAATTCCGCCAGCACGGATGGCGGGACGCCCGCTTTATCCGCCGCCATGAACAGGCTGCTTTGGATGGTGCCTTGGATCCGGACCTGGTTTCGGGTCAAGAGCCTTTCCTGCTGGGAGGCGGAAAAGCCGCCATCGGACTGGCGGGCGACAACGACCCGGCTCTTGATATCGGGTAAAAGGGAAAAGCCCATGAACCGGCCGGGCCGGGCGTTGCCGTCACCGGGTTTGTCCGGTTCGCCGAGCTTGAAAGTAAGGGTGATTTCCTGGCCTGGCATCATGCGGCGGGGATCATAAAACTTGCCCAGCGCACTGATCGCGGCGTGGGCTTCCCGACCACTGACACCCGCCTTGCGGAGCACGCCGGACAGGGTGTCGCCACTGGCGGTGCGCAATACCCGTTGGTATAGGCGCGCCCGGGTGGCTTCGTCCGGCTTGGGTGGCGGTTCAAGGGCGGCGGGGCGGCGGGTCCCAAGGGCGGCATGGGCCGGACTGCCCAAAGACAACGGAAGTAACACGGAAACGGGCGAAGGATCGGCGGCGGGGGCTATCCCTTCCACCGGCGCTTCGCCATGATTTGATACCGGTTCGGTGACGAAACGCACCGAAATACCGACGCCGGCAATCACCACAGCGACCGCCAGCACTCCCCTTAAGACCATTCCTCTGCTTTCCGCTTCCCTCGAAGATCGGTAATTTGGGGCGCTCCCCGCGCCCGGTTGAACAACTCACTGATTCTTATAAATTAATATCGAGGTGCGGGTCAATCGGGAAGCTGAACCGGGGTTCGGAATTTTTTAGGAATATTCATTGGAGGGTCTTCCTCGGAAAACGGATGGATATCCGAAGGCCCCTCCCAATCCATTTGGGTTCCATGGAATAATACCGGCGGCCCTGTCTTCGGCGCGTTCCCCGCCGTCAGCGGCCGCCGATCCAGCGATCGTGCCACGCCGCCGCGTTGAACAGGATCCACAGGTGCAATTCATGGTCCCGCTTTCCGCTGCGATGCTCCCGGAACATGCGGGCGATATGATCCCGGTTCAATAAACCCCGCTCCATCAGGCCCGAACCCAGCACCGTGTTTTCGGCGTGTTTTCCGAATTCGCTCCTCAGCCATTGGGCCATGGGGGCGCCGAAACCCATTTTCGGGCGGTACAGGATGTCGTCGGGCAGGATACCCTTCAGGGCTTGCTTCAACAGGTATTTGGGCTCGCCTCCCCTGACCTTCCAGGCCATGGGGATGTCCATGGAGAATTCCACCAGCCGGTGGTCGAGGAACGGCACCCGTCCCTCGATGGAATTGGCCATGGTGATCTTGTCCACCCGCATGAGCAGAAGCTCCGCCAGCCGTATGCGGAATTCGGAATGAATCATGCGGGCAAGCAGGTCGCATCCCGGGTGGCCGGTGTCCAGCGCCTTCATTATTTCCCCGACCACCGCGCCGCTGTCCGTATCCGCCAGGCCGGACATGTCCAGCCCCGCCCCGGACAGGCCGGGCCAACCCCGACAGCCGGAAAAAGCGCCGGGAATGACGGTTCGGTCCTTGTGGACGTTCCAAAAGGCGTGGGATGCGCCCCAGAACAACTCCTGCCCCCGGGCCGACCGGGTCAGGATATCGGTCACCCGGTCCATGCGCGGGGTCAGGGAAACGGACCGCGCCATTGCCGCCATCGCGCCACGCAGCGCCCTGGGCAGCCGTTGGAGATGACGCCAGAATTGGCGATGGAGCTGCATGTACATCATGTAGTTGCGATAGCCGGCGAATTGTTCGTCGGAGCCTTCGCCGACCTGGACCACGGTAACTACCGAGTCCTTGGCCAGCTTGGAAACGAAATGCAGCGGCACGCAGACCCAATCGGAAATCGGTTCGTCCTGGTGATGGATCAGTTCATCCAGGTACCCGGTCATGTCGTTTTCGTCGATCAGCACTTCGTGATGATTGGTCCCGAACTGGCGGGCGACCCGGTCGGCGTAGGACAATTCGTTCAGGTGGGGGTGGTCCTTGAAGCCGACCGTGAAGGTGTCCACCGGGCGGTCCATGTGGCGGCACATCAGCGCCACGTTGGCCGATGAATCGATGCCGCCGGAAAGGAAGACGCCG
>JAJRSS010000191.1 GCA_024278615.1 Alphaproteobacteria bacterium | reverse complement strand
CTCATCCTCAAGTGGTTGAGGATACTTTTGCGCAAAATTATCGCCGCCATATGGGTTGCGATGATGCCTCGATCAGTGCTCAAACAGGCTTCTTAACAGCGAACTAAAATGCGACAAAATGCTACGGTGGCATCGGGTTTAAGGTTAGGAGAATGGTCTGGTAATCGTCCTCCTGGCGTTTTCGGGGGCCGCACCCCCTCGGGGCCGTTCAGGTTTGAACTGGCCCGGTATGGCCCGATCCGGCCTCGCCCGGCCGCTTCTCCCGGCCCCCTTCAACCGGCATGCACCTATCCTCTGTTTTCGTCTTGGCCGGGCTTGACCCGGCCATCCACGACTTCGACAGCTGAGCCATGGACCCCCGGATCAAGTCCGGGGGCGACGAAAGATGAAGGCAATTCCGCTAAACTCTGGCCCGCTCTACCAGCTTTGGCCTTACCCGCCTGGGCGGTCACGCTTTCCTCTCCGGGGCTCACCCTTCTCCTGGCCCTTCCCCGCCTTCCCCTTTTGCGCCAGCAGCTTTTCGCAGCGGGCCTCGAAGGTGTCCAACTCGCCCAGGATGGCGGTGATATCCTTGCGCTGCTGGTCCAGCACCCGGCGCCGTTCGCGGATCTTGTCGATGAACAGGCGAAGCTGTGCGACCTCCGTCGGGTCGGCATCGTAGAGGTCGATCATCGGGCGGATTTCGTCCAGCGAAAACCCCAGCCGCTTGCCGCGCATGATCAGGCGCAGCCGCACCCGGTCCCGTGGCCCATAGATGCGCCGTTGGCCCTTGCGGGCCGGGGAGATCAGCCCCTTGTCCTCGTAAAAACGGATGGTGCGGGTTGTAACGCCGAATTCCCGCGCCAGGTCGGAAATGGTGAAGGTTTTGGCCATGGCCCCGAGACTAATTTACCTTTACGTAAAGGTAAAGCCGCCGCCTTCTTACAGCAATACCCAGGCGGCCAGGCCCAAGAATACGAAAAAGCCGACGACATCGGTCACCGTGGTCAGGAATACCGACGAGGCGACGGCCGGGTCGGCGCCGGCGCGGTCCAAAAGCAGGGGAATGGTGGTGCCGGCCAGAGCGGCGACCATCATGTTGACGATCATCGCCAGGGCGATCACCCAGCCGATAACCGGGTTTCCGAACCACAGCCAGGCCACGATCCCGGTGATGGCGGCGAACAGGACGCCGTTGAACGCGCCGACCAGCAACTCCTTGCCGATCACCCGGCCGGCGTTGGTGGAGGTCAGCTCCTTCATCGCCAGGGCGCGCACGGCGACGGTCAGGGCCTGGGTGCCGGCGTTGCCGCCCATGGAGGCGACGATGGGCATCAGCACCGCCAGCGCCACCATCTGCTCGATGGTGGCCGAAAACAAGCCGATCACCAAGGACGCCAGGATGGCCGTGCCCAGGTTGATCAACAGCCACAAAAAGCGGGACCGGGTGGTAACGATGGCGGCGCTGTACAGGTCGTCTTCGTGCACGCCGCCCAGGCGCATGATGTCTTCCTCGTGCTCCTCGTCGATGACATCGACCACGTCGTCGATGGTGATGGCGCCCACCAGCCGTCCGGCCCGGTCAACCACCGGGGCGGAAACCAGATCCCGCTGGCGGAACAGGAAGGCGACGTCTTCCTGGTCGGTGGTGTCGGCGATGAGGGTCATGTGTTCGTCCATGATCTCGGTCACCGGCACCGGCCGGCGGCTGCGCAGCACCCGGCTGAGCGGAATGGCGCCGACCGGCCGGTGGGCGGGATCGACGACGAAGATGTCGTAGAAGGTCGCCGGCAGGGTGTCCTTGTCGCCTTCGGCGCCTTCTTCGGCGCTTTGGCGCATGAAGTCGATGGTATCGCCGACGGTCCAGAAGGCGGGAACGCAGACCAGTTCCCGCTGCATCAGGCGGCCGGCGCTGTCTTCCGGATAGGCCAGGCCGGCCTCGATCAGGGAGCGGTCGTCGGCGGGAATGGCGTCCAGCACCTGCCGCAGTTCTTCGGCGTCCAGTTCCTCGGCGATCTGGATGGCGTCGTCGCTTTCCAGCTCGGCGACGGCGGCGGCGACCTTTTCCAGGCCCAGGTGGTCGATGATGCCGTCGCGGACCGTTTCATCCAGTTCGGAAAGGATTTCCGGGTTGAACTCGGGGCCGATGATCTCCACCAGCAGGCAGCGTTCATCTTCGCCCAGCCGTTCCAGCAGATCGGCGATATCGGCATAGTGCAGCGAATGGACCAGTTCGCTGACCCGCGCCACATTGCCTTCGGCTAGGGCCTCGATGGTTTCCTGTTCCAGCCCGGCCTCGAGCTCGACCAGCGCTTCGTCGGGCGCGGGTTCAGAAGGCGGCGGCGGGTGAGTCACGGGGCGCGGTCCTCTTCCACTGGCCGGGGCCTGAATCGGCCGGATTCGATCAGATACAAGCGAGGCCCGTCACCATGGCGGCGGGCCTCCGATGATGGTGCGGTCGAGAAGACTCGAACTTCCACGGGATCGCTCCCACAGCGACCTCAACGCTGCGCGTCTACCAGTTCCGCCACGACCGCGAATTTCCTTGCGGCAACTCCAAAGGTTGCCTTTGTATAGGGCGGGGAATAGCAAATCCCCGCCGCCCAATCAAGAGACAGCATATGAAAGGCGCCGGAAACGGACAAATGAAGGCGATTGAGCACATCGAGACCCCGGCGGGCCGGCGGGCCGCCAAGCGGGTGACAAGGCCAGTAACATGGCGGGTGAGCCCCGGGCCGGTGGCCTATCCGGATGCCCTGGCCTGGATGGAGGACCGGGTGGCCGCGATTCGGGCCGGAACGGCGCCGGAGACCCTTTGGCTGCTGGAGCACCCGCCCCTCTATACGGCCGGAACCAGCGCCGGCGAAGACGAGATTCTGGACCCGCACCGCTTTCCCGTTTACCCCACCGGCCGGGGCGGGCGCTATACCTACCACGGGCCGGGCCAGCGGGTGGCGTATGTGATGCTGGACCTGAAGGCCCGGGGCGGCGATGTCCGCGCCTTTGTCCGCGCCCTGGAACAATGGCTGATCGATACCCTGGCCCGGTTCGGCGTTCGCGGCGAGCGGCGGGATGGCCGGG
>JAJRSS010000014.1 GCA_024278615.1 Alphaproteobacteria bacterium | reverse complement strand
GTCCGCCACGGCGCTCATAATCGCTTCGAGTGATTTCAGTCCACATGTTGTGTCCCTCCATTGCTTTGACACAACGGAGAGAATCATAACATGCTGAAATCACTCAACTAGTTTCGGGTTGGCCTCTGAGGTATTCGAAGTTCCCGTTTGATCGATGATCACGTTCGGATCATTGAGGGAGCCTCCACCGGAAGCGCCGCTGGAATTGCCCTGGCCCGAGCCGCTACCGGAGCCGCCGCTTCCGCCGCTTCCGCCGGAACCGCTGCCGTTACCGCCACCACCGCCGCCGCCGCCGCCACCACCGCCGCCGCCGCCACTACCGGAAGCGGAGGCGCCGCTGAGGCCCAACAGCATGGGTGTGACATAGGCCGCGGCCGTGGTCAGGCCCAGTTTGGCCAAGACGCGGCGCCGGGTCATCTGGACATCCAGGTCAGGCAAGGCGCCCTCATTCAGTTGACGTTTATTCGCATGTTTCATTTTTCAAAATCCCTTCTTGATCCTAAGCATGATCCCGGTGGATGGCGGTGTGCGTCTCCACGGGGAAAAACTCAAACGCTGCCGAATTGCCGATGAGTATGCCAGAGTGCCCATGAATGCCCTGTGAACGATTGAAGGGGATATTTCAGGTTAAGTTACTTCAAATTATGGGTAATTTTGTCTCCTCCTAGGGTGGGCCCCGGGCTTTTTCTTGACCCGGCCCGGCGGGTGGGGACATTCTGCCCACCTGGTTTCTCCGAGGCAGGTTTCTCCGGGTAAGTTTCCCAGGCATTTTTTCTAAGGACATCCTTTGCCTTCTCCCATGCAGCCCCTGATTTCGATCTCCCTCGCGGCGCGGCGCGCCATCCGGGGCGTGTTCACCGATATCGATGACACCCTGACGACCGGGGGCCGATTGACGGCGGAAGCCTATGGGGCCATGGAACGGTTGCAAGAGGCCGGGTTGCTGGTCATCCCCATCACCGGCCGGCCGGCCGGATGGTGCGATCATATTGCCCGAATGTGGCCCGTTGACGGGGTAGTGGGGGAAAACGGCGCCTTCTATTTCCGCTACGAGGCGGAGGCCCGGACCCTGAAGAAACGCTACGGGATGCCGGCAGCGCAAAGGGCTGCAAACCGCCGCCGCCTGGATGCCCTGGCGGAAAAGATCCTGGCCGCCGTTCCCGGCGCCGCCATCTCCGCCGATCAGGCCTACCGGGAAGCGGACCTGGCGATCGATTTCCGCGAGGATGTCCCCCCCCTCCCGGCCGGCCAGGTGGACAGGATCGTCGGTCTTTTCAAGGACGCGGGAGCCATGGCCAAGATCAGCTCCATCCATGTCAACGGCTGGTTTGGCGACTATGACAAGCTGACCATGACCCGCACCCTGATGGACGAATGTTTTTCAACCGATCTGGAGGCCGAAAAGGACCGCTTCGTTTTCGTCGGCGATTCCCCCAACGACGGACCCATGTTCGGGTTTTTCCCCTATTCCATAGGGGTTTCCAACATCCGCGACTTCACCGGCCGGCTTGCTCCCCCGCCCGCCTTCGTCACGCCCAGCCCCTGCGGCGGCGGCTTCGCCGAGGTGGCCCAGGCGCTTCTGGATGCCCGATGATCGCCCGGCGTTGATTTACCGGCCAAGGCATGTCAGAACTGTTTGTAATAAAACCGCAATATTTCGAACCGTTCTAACGTCCGGATGGAAATACACCGGGCGGAGAAGTTAGGGGCTCGCTTAAGCAGGGCCTCGTCAACCAGGGAGTAAGCCATGACTGAAATATCATTCTTCCGGCGGTCTTTCCTTGCCGGCGCCGCCGGATTGACGGCGATCACTTTCATGTTCGGCGCCGTAAGCCCGGCCGCCGCCGCGTGCAAGAATCACGGCGACCTTGACACGCGCTTCTGCGACGACAACGGTGACCTGGTCGCCGATACGCCTACCGATCCCAGCAAGTGGCTCAATCCGGACACCTTGATTTTCTCTTACACGCCGGTCGAGGACCCGTCCGTTTACGAGAATGTCTTCGTTGAGTTCATGGATTATCTGGCGAAGAAAACCGGCAAGAAAGTTAAATGGTATGGGGCGGAATCCTACGCCGCCCAGGTCGAGGCCATGCGTTCGGGCCGGTTGCATGTCGCCGGTATTTCCACTGGCGCCACCGTGTTCGGCGTCAACCTGGCTGGTTTCGTACCGGTCGCCATGATGGGCAAGCACGACGGCAAGTTTGGTTACCGATTGCAGCTGATCACCCACAAGGACAGCGACATCAGGAAGATGTCCGACCTCAAGGGACGTAAGGTGGCCCATGTAACGCCTTCATCCAACTCGGGCAACCAAGCCCCCCGGGCGCTGTTCAAGTCCCTGGGTGTCGAGCCTGACGTGGACTACAAGGTTATCTATTCCGGCAAGCACGACAATTCCATCATGGGCGTCGCCAACAAGGATTACGATGCCGCCCCCATTGCCTCCAGCGTGCTTGACCGCATGCACGACAAGGGCGTGGTCAACAAGGATGACCTGCGGATCATCTGGCAGTCCAAGCTGTTCCCGACCACCTCCTACGGGTACGTGTACAATCTCCATCCCGATCTTCAGAAAAAGGTGAAGGAAGCCTTCCTGACCTTCGATTGGACCGGCACGGCGTTGAAGAAGGAATTCGGCAAGAAATCCGACCGCTTCATCCCCATCAACTTTAAGGAATTCTGGACCGACATCCGTACCATCCAGAAAACCAACGGTACCGTGTATTCGCAGGAGTCCTTGAAAGGCCTGAAAGTCAAAAAGAAGAAGAAGAAGAAGAAAAAGAGCTAAGGCCCTACGGATCCTTCGAAACCTCTTGAACCGTGGCCGCCCGTTAACGGGCGGCCACGGTCGCATGGTACGGACTGGTTCATGCTCACCTTAACTGACCTCACCAAGACCTATCCCACCGGCGCCGCCGCTCTCAAAGGTGTCAGCTTCGAGGTGGATGAACCCCAGGTGGTGGCCATTATCGGCCCTTCGGGGGCGGGGAAAAGCACGTTAATTCGATGTATCAACCGTCTGGTCGAACCCACCTCGGGCTCGGTGATTCTGGATGGCACGGATATTACGGCCCTCAACCGCGGTGATATTCGCAAGGCCCGCCGCCGCATGGGCATGATTTTCCAGGAGTACAACCTGGTGGAACGCCTGACGGTGATGGAGAACGTGCTTTCGGGCCGGCTCGGTTACGTGAATTTCTGGCAGGCCTTCTTCCGGCGTTTTCCGGCCAAAGATGTATCCGCCGCCTTCAAGCTTCTCGATCGTGTCGGGTTGGCCGGATACCAGGATACCCGGGCCGACGCCCTTTCCGGCGGCCAGCGTCAACGGGTGGGCATCGCCCGGGCGCTGACGCAGACGCCGGACCTGCTTTTGGTGGACGAACCCACCGCCAGCCTGGATCCCAAGACCTCGCGTCAGATCATGCGTATCCTCGTCGAGTTGGCCCACGAGCGGAATACTCCGGCGCTGGTCAACATCCACGATGTGGGACTGGCCCAAACCTATTCCGACCGGATCATCGGATTGCGCGAGGGCGAGATCGTTTTCGACGGGACGACCCACCAGATTACCGCCCAGGTGCTGACGGACATTTACGGCGAAGAGGACTGGAGTTCCACCATCCGCAAGGTGGATGAAGAGAACGGAGACGAAGCGGCGAAAGAAAAGCCGAAGGCGAAAGGCAAGGGCCTGGTGCGCGAGGCTTCCGCTGGATGACGGCGCCGGCTGAATCGGCGAATACCGAACGGCTTGAATGGCATACCATCAAGCTGATCGAAAACCCCATTTACCGTTATGGGCTTTTAGGCCTGGCGCTGATCTATGTGGTGTGGTCGGTGGGCTCCCTGGAGGTGGACTGGAACCGGGTCGCCAATGGCTTCCCGCGGGCCGCCGACATGTTTTCGCGCATGTTCCCGCCCAGCTTCGAGCGGTGGGAACTGCTGACCCGCGAGTTGCTGGTCAGCGTCCAAATGGCGCTGGCGGCCAGCTTCTTTGGCATGATCATCGCCGTGCCCCTGGGCCTGTGCGGGGCTGTAAACCTGGTCCCCCGGCCCGTCTACCTGGTGGCCCGCACGTTCATCGTCCTTTCGCGCACTTTTCACGAAATCATCTGGGCGATATTTTTCGTCAAGATCGTTGGTTTCGGTCCCTTGGCCGGCGTGCTGACCCTGACGATCGCGTCGATCAGCTTTGTTTCCAAGATGCTGGCCGAAGACATCGAAAACATGCCGCCCGGGCAGTTGGAGGCGGTTCGAGCCACCGGCGCCAGTTTCCCCAAGCTTCTGGTCTACTGTATTTCGCCCCAGGCCCTGCCCCGGTATCTGGGTGTCTCCCTCTACCGGCTGGACGCCAACATCCGCCATTCAACGGTCGTCGGCGTGGTCGGCGCCGGCGGCATCGGCCAGGTGCTGGCGGCGTCGTTCAAGCGCTATGATTATGATTTCAGCCTCGCCATTCTGCTGGCCATCATCGCCCTCGTCTTTGTCGGTGAAGTTTTTTCCAACTGGGCCAGGAACAAGCTCAGATGAGCCCGGCTGAACACGCCAAGAAATATCCCGAGGTCTGGCGCCGCTTCAATCCGCGCCAAACCTTGACCCGCTATGCATGGTACGTGGGCGCGGTTTTCATCGCCGCATGGGCGCTACGCAGCATGGACCTGCCTTGGGAGTATTTCAACGACGCCCATATACAGGCCATGGACCTCCTTACCCGCATGGTGCCGCCGGATTGGGACATCCTCGAAGAGGTTGTCGCCATATTGATAGAAACCATCAATATCGCCACGCTGGGGACCATCATCACCATCTTCATCGCCTTTCCCGTCGCTTTCCTGGCCGCCCGCAACACCACCTTCAATTCGCTCACCTGGGCCATCGCCAGGTTTATCCTGGTGGCGTCCCGCTCCATCAATACGGTGGTCTGGGGGCTGTTGTTCGTCGCCATCTTCGGCCCCGGTCCGGTTGCCGGGATTTGGGCCATTGCTTTTCGCTCCATCGGCTTCATGGGCAAGCTGGTCGCCGAAGCCATCGAGGAGATCGATGAAGGCGCGGTGGAAGCCATCGAGGCCACCGGCGCCTCGCGCCTGCAGGTGCTGTGGATCGGCATCCTGCCCCAGGTGCTTCCCGTCATCTACGGCACCACCGTCTACCGGTGGGATATCAACATCCGGGAATCCACCGTGCTCGGCTTCGTCGGCGCCGGCGGCATCGGTATCTTGTTGTATTCCGCGATGAACCTTTTTCGCTGGGAGCAGGTTTCCGTAATGCTGGCCGTCATTTTCGCCGTTGTCGTGGTCAGCGAGTTCGTCTCCGCCATGGTTCGCCAGCGAATCACGTAGTTTGCGACAGCCTCGCCCGTATTCAGCCTGACACCTCCCCCGCCACGCCGCTTGGCAGGTAGGGCCTTTGCCTGTTAAAAGCGCCCCCATGACCGATCTCTCCCACATCCGCAATTTCGCCATCATCGCCCATATCGACCACGGGAAATCCACCCTGGCCGACCGGCTGATCCAGGTCTGTGGCGGCCTCACCCGCCGGGAGATGAAGGAACAGGTGCTCGATACCATGGATATCGAGCGCGAACGGGGCATCACCATCAAGGCCCAGACCGTGCGCCTGAATTACACCGCAAAAGACGGCGTGACCTATCAGCTCAACCTCGTGGACACTCCGGGCCACGTGGACTTCGCCTACGAGGTCAGCCGTTCGCTGGCTTCCTGCGAGGGCTCGCTGCTGGTGGTCGACGCGTCCCAGGGGGTGGAAGCCCAGACCCTGGCCAACGTCTATCAGGCCATCGACGCCAACCACGAAATCGTCCCGGTGCTCAACAAGATCGACCTGCCGGCGGCCGAACCGGAACGGATCAGCCGACAGATCGAAGAGGTCATCGGCATCGACGCCGGCGGCGCCCTGGCCATTTCCGCCAAGACCGGCGAAGGGATCGAGGCGGTACTGGAAGCCCTGGTGGAACGCCTGCCGCCGCCCGCCGGCGACGGCGACGCGCCCCTCAAGGCCCTGCTGGTGGACAGTTGGTACGATCCCTACCTGGGGGTCATGGTCCTGGTCCGCGTCAAGGACGGGGTGCTGAAAAAGGGCATGAAGGTGCGGATGATGGCCGGCGGCACGACCCACCAGGTGGAACAGGTGGGCGTGTTCACGCCCAAGCCGGTCCGGGTGGACCAGCTGGGTCCCGGCGAGATGGGTTACATCACCGCCGCCATCAAGACCGTCGCCGAAACCAATGTGGGCGACACCATTACCGACGAAAAGCGCCGGGCAGCGCGGGCCCTTCCCGGCTTCAAGCCCTCCCAGCCGGTGGTGTTCTGTTCTCTTTTTCCCACTGATTCCAGTGACTTCGATAACCTGCGGGAATCCCTGGCACGGCTGCGGCTGAACGATTCCAGCTTCCACTTCGAGGCTGAAACCTCCGCCGCCCTGGGCTTCGGCTTCCGCTGCGGATTCCTGGGCTTGCTGCACCTGGAAATCATCCAGGAACGGCTGGAACGGGAATTCGGCCTGGACCTGATTACCACCGCGCCCAGCGTCATCTACAAGATCCACCAGATCGACGGCAGCGAAATCACCCTGCATAACCCGGCCGACATGCCCGACCCGGTCAAGATCGCATCCATTGACGAACCCTGGATCAAGGCCACGATCATGGTCCCCGACGAATACCTGGGCGCGATCCTCTCCATCTGCACCGAACGCCGCGGCGAACAGGTTGAACTCACCTATGCCGGCAACCGGGCCATGGCCGTTTACCGCCTGCCGCTCAACGAGGTGGTGTTCGATTTCTACGACCGGCTCAAATCCGTCTCCAAGGGTTACGCCAGCTTCGATTATGAAATCGACGACTACCGGCAAGGCAACCTGACCAAGGTGTCGATCCTGGTGAACAATGAGCCGGTGGACGCCCTTTCCTTCGTCACCCATGCCAACCACGCCGAATCCCGGGGCCGGGCCATCTGCGAGCGGCTGAAGAAGCTGATCCCCCGGCAGATGTTCAAGATTCCCATCCAGGCGGCCATCGGCGGCAAGGTGGTGGCCCGGGAAACCATCAGCGCGATGCGCAAGGACGTCACCGCCAAGTGCTACGGCGGCGATGTCAGCCGCAAGCGCAAGCTGTTGGACAAGCAGAAAAAAGGCAAGAAGAAGATGCGCCAGTTCGGGCGCGTGGAAATCCCCCAATCGGCCTTCATCGCGGCGCTGAGGATGGACGACGACTGAGCCCATTACCCGGCGGCCTCAATCGCGCAATTGACCAAAATCAATGCCTTTGCGGTGTATTGCGGTTAAAAGGCGTTTTCGCCGCAGGGGAGCGCCACTGCATGCAGAGAGGCAGTCAGAGAGGCAGTTGATGCCACCATTGGGACCTCCACCGCCGTTGTCGCCGGTGCTGTTGGCGGGTTTCCTGGTGCGCCCCCTGCCGCCGATCCTGCTGCAACCGGTGCTGGATCTCGCCATGATGGCCATCCGGCGCCGTCATCCCGGTCTTTTCGAGCGTTTTTCCGATATCCAGAATCCCCTGCTGGTCATTGATCCGGTGGACCTGCCCCTGGTCTTCCGGCTTGATGCGGATCCATTGTCGCCGCGCCTGAGCGCCGTCCGTGACGCCGGCGACCTGTCGGCGTCGGCGACCATTCGCGGCCCCCTCCTGACCCTCATGGAACTGCTTGAAGGACGCATTGACGGGGACGGGCTGTTCTTTTCCCGCGAGCTGTCCATTGAGGGCGATACCGAAGTCGTGGTGGCGCTTCGCAACGCCATCGACAGCGTCGAGATCGACATCATCGGCGACGTGCTGTCTCTGCTGGGGCCCCTGGCCGGGCCTTCCCGCAACGCTGTCGGCGTCGCCCAGGGCCTGTTCGACCGCGCCGCCCGGGACCTGCAGTCATTGCGCGCCGCCGTCATCGCTCCGGCCCTCAGCCAGGGAGAATTCCAGGCCGCCCGCCTGCGCGACCTGGAGGACAAGGTCGATGCCGCCGCCCGCCGACCGGCGCGCCGCCCGGCGCAAAAGGGCGGACGGCGGTGAGCGCCCCCCTGGAACTGGTCTGCCCGGCGGGAACCCCGGCCGCCCTCAGGGCGGCGGTGAACGCGGGCGCCGACAGCGTCTACCTGGGGTTTCGCGATGAAACCAACGCCCGAAACTTTCCCGGCCTCAATTTCAGCCGTTCCGAACTGGCCGAAGGAATCCGCTTCGCCCATGACCACGGGGCCAGGGTGCTGGTCGCCATCAATACCTTTCCCGAGGCCGGCAATTCCGGCCCCTGGCACCGCGCCGTCGACAGTGCCGCCGACCTGGGCGCCGACGCCGTCATCCTCGCTGACATCGGCCTGATGGACTATGCCCAGCGGGTTCATCCCCAATTGCGCCGGCATCTTTCCGTTCAGGCGGCGGCCTCCAACCCGGAAGCCATCCGCTTTTACCATCAAGCCTTCGGCATCAAGCGGGTGGTGCTGCCCCGGGTCCTGACGGTCGCCGAAATCACCGCCTTGAACGCGCAAGTGCCTGTGGAAACTGAAATTTTCGTCTTTGGCGGCCTATGCGTCATGGCCGAAGGCCGGTGCCAGCTGTCGTCCTACGCCACCGGCGTTTCGCCCAACAAGGACGGGGCCTGTTCGCCGGCCAGCCACGTGCGCTATGTGGACCATGGCGGAAAAATGATCTCCAAACTGGGGGATTACACCATCAACACCTTCGCCGAGGGCGAACCGGCGGGCTACCCGACCCTGTGCAAGGGGCGGTTTTCCACCTGTGGCCGGGTTTCCTACCTGTTCGAGGAGCCGACGTCGCTCAATGTTCTTCACCTGTTGCCGGAACTGGCCAAGGCCGGGGTGCGGGCGCTGAAAATCGAAGGCCGCCAGCGGGGACGGGCTTACGTGGCCAAGGTGGTCGCCGCCTTCCGCCTGGCTGTCGACGCCGCCGCCCGGGGTGAACCGGTGCCCGAAACCGCCCTTGGCGCGCTGGCCGAAGGCGGGCGCCAGACCACCGGCGTCTATGAAAAGGTCTGGCGGTAGGGATGGGCGGCGGATTGGCGGCGGCGAAGTTGACCATGGGGCCGGTCCTGTTCAATTGGGCGCCGGAAAAACTGCGGGATTTTTACTTTCGTCTCGCCGACGAGGCAGCCGTGGACAGCGTCTGCGTCGGCGAGGTGGTGTGCTCCAAGCGGACGCCCTTTTTCGTTCCTTACGTGGCCGAAGTCACCGGCCGGCTGGAACGGGCCGGCAAGGAGGTCATCCATTCCACCCTGGCCCTGGTGATGACCGGCCGGGAATTGACCCAACTGGCCGAAACCGCCGGTTCGGCGGACCTGCTGGTGGAAGCCAACGACATTTCGGCCCACGCCCTGCTCGCCGGGCGGCGGCACGTCATCGGTCCCCTGGTTAACGTGTACAACGAAGGAACCCTGAAAACCCTGGCCGGCCGGGGCGCCTTTCGGGTGTGCCTGGCCTCGGAACTGCCGGCGCCGACCCTGGCGGTCCTCGGCCGTGCCGGGCTGGCCGAGTTGGAGGTGCAGATCTTCGGGCGCCTCCCCCTGGCCTTGTCGGCGCGCTGCTACCACGCCCGGGCCAAGGGGTTGACCAAGGACAACTGCCAATATGTCTGCGCCGCCGACCCGGACGGCATGGCCGTCGAGACCCTGGACGGCAAGCCGTTCCTCGCCGTCAACGGCACCCAGACCCTGTCCCATACCTATTGCAACCGCCTGGGCGAGTTGCAGGCCCTGGAGGCCATGGGCATCCGGCACTTCCGCCTGTCGCCCCAGGACGTGGACATGGTGGCCGTGGCGGGGGTGGTGCGCGGCCTCCTCGATGGCGTCGAGTCGGTGGCGGACGCCCAGGGGCGTCTTGCCGACCTCGCTGGCGGCGTGCCCTTTTCCAACGGCTTCTTCCATGGCCGGGAAGGGGTGCGGTTCGTCGATCCGGCCCTGCCCTAAAACCGTTGCCCGGGCCATTAAATGTTGCCAGGAGCAGGAGCGCCGGGCTAGGTTTCGCCCCGGCGGCGCCCATGGGCGCCGATCAGGAGGGGTGGCCGAGTGGCTGAAGGCGCACGCTTGGAAAGCGTGTATGCGGGAAACCGTATCGGGGGTTCGAATCCCCCTCCCTCCGCCATTTTCACCGCCAGTTCCTACAATTCCCGCGCCACGGCATCCACCGCTTGTTTGGTGATGGCGACGATCTTGTCCGCTTCTTCGGTCGTCAGGCACAGCGGCGGGGCAAAGCCCAGGATGTCGCCTTCCGGCATGGCGCGGACGATCAGTTCGCGTTCCAGGCAGGCGGCGGCGATGCGCGGCGCGACCTTCGTCGCCGGATCAAAGAATGTCCGGCTGTCGCGATCCTTGACGAATTCGAGCGCCGCCAACAGCCCTTCGCCGCGCACCTCGCCGACGATCTCATGATCGGCGAAAACGGCGGCCAACTCGGCGTTGAAATAGGCCCCGGTTTGGCGCGCATTGTCGACCAACCCAAGCCTGTCGACCAGTTCCAGGTTGGCGATCCCGGCGGCGGCCCCGATGGGGTGGGCTGAATAGGTCCATCCGTGGCCAATCGGTCCCATTTCGTCGGACCCTTGCTCCAACACTTTCCATAGCGCTTCACCGACGATTACGCCCGATAGGGGCGCATAGGCGCTGGTCAGTCCCTTGGCGATGGTGATCAGGTCGGGCTCAAGCCCATAGTGCTCGGAACCAAACATGGAACCCAGGCGCCCAAAACCGGTGACGACTTCATCGACGACCAGGAGAACGTCATGCTTCTTGAGAACCGCCTGGATGTTTTCCCAATACCCGGCCGGCGGCGGAACGATGCCACCGGTGCCGAGCACCGGCTCGCCGATGAATGCGGCCACGGTTTCCGGGCCCTCTTCGACGATCATGGCTTCCAGGTTGGCGGCGCATTGGCGGGAAAAGTCCTCTTCGCTTTGCGCCAAATCCGGGCGGCGGAAGTAATAGGGCGCATCGCTGTGAAGAATCGGCGCCCGCGGCAGATCGAAGGCGTTGTGGAACAGGCCCAGCCCGGTCAGGCTGCCGGTCATGACGCCGGAACCGTGATAACCGCGCCAACGTGAAATGATCTTTTTCTTTTCGGGCCGGCCCAAAATGTTGTTGGCGTACCAGATCAATTTGATGTTGGTTTCGTTGGCGTCGGATCCGGAGAGTCCGAAGTAGACTTTGCTCATGCCGGCCGGAGCGCGATCGATAATCATCTTGGCGAGGGTGATCGAGGCTTCCGTGCCGTGGCCGACGTAGGCGTGATAATAGGCCAGCTTTCGTGCCTGTTCGGCGATGGCGTCGGAGATTTCCGTGCGGCCGTAACCGGCATTGACGCAATAGAGGCCGGCGAAACCGTCGAGGCTGGTTCTGCCGTCGATATCGGTGATGTAGACCCCTTCGCCGGATGCCATAACCCGCACCGGCGCTTCGCCGCGGGCGAACTGGCCGAGATGCGTAGACGGATGAAAAAAATTGTCGCGGTCCATGCGTTCCAGTTCGGGCATGTTGGCTAGCTTTGTCATATGCGTGTTTCCCTAGTCGGTTTCCGTCGATGTGCAGATGTATTTTATCTCGCTGAAGGCGTCGATGCCATGTCTGCCGCCCTCGCGGCCGAGGCCGGATTGCTTCATTCCGCCAAACGGGATGGGGGCGCCGGTCATCTTGACGCAGTTCACCGCCACCATGCCGAATTCCAGTCGGGAAGCGACCCGCGAGGCTCGCGCCCCATGACGCGTGTGGACGTATGCGGCGAGCCCGTATTCCGTGGCGTTGGCGAGGCCGATGACCTGCTCTTCGCTGGAAAAGCTGGAAATGGCGGCAACCGGGCCGAATGTTTCTTCGTAGGATATGGACATGTCCGGCGTGACGTCGGCCAGAACCGTCGGCTCGAAGAACAGGCCGCCTAGCGCGTGGCATCCGCCGCCGGCGAGAACCCGCGCGCCTTTGTCTCTGGCGTCCTCGACGTGCGCCAAGCACTTGTCGATCGCCGTTTTGTGCATCAGGGGGCCGATTTCGTTGCCGTCGATCAGCCCATCACCGACTTTCAGCCGTTTCGTCGCCGCCGTGAAGCGCCAGCAGAATTCCTGGTAGATGGAATCCTGCAGGTAGATCCGGTTGGCGGCCAGGCAATCTTGCCCGCTGGTCTGGAATTTCGCCACCACCGCGTCCGTAACCGCCCGCTCAAGATCGACGTCGCCGAAGACGATAAATGGCGCCTGTCCCCCAAGTTCCAAGGATACCCGCTTAATGGTCGGGGCCGACCATTCGAGCAGTTGGCGGCCGACGCGGGTCGAGCCGGTAAAGCTGAGGCCGCGTACGCGAACATCGTCGCACAGCGCCTTGGCGAGAACCGGGGCATCGCCGGTAATAACGTTAAACACACCGGCCGGGATTCCGGCCTTTTCGGCCAGAACGGCCAGGGCGAGCGCGGAATAGGGCGTTTCCGGCGCCGGTTTGATAACCACCGTGCAACCCGCCGCCAGGGCGGCGCCGGCCTTTCGGGTGATCATGGCCGAAGGGAAGTTCCAGGGCGTAATCAGCGCCGCGACGCCGACGGGAACGCGCGTCAGTCGCATGTCACACGCTTCGAGATGCGGCGTAATTCCATCAATGTCGAGCCGTTCCGCCTCGCCCGCGAACCACTCGAGAAATCCAGCCGCGTAGTCGATTTCGCCCAGGGCTTCGGCCAATGGCTTGCCCTGTTCGAGCGTCATGACCAAGGCCAGGTCCCGGCGAATGGCGACCATCAACTCGCCCCATCGCCGGAGTTTCAGCGCCCGTTCCTTCGGCCGGGCCCGGGCCCATGAAAAAAGAGCCTTCTCGGCGGCATCGACGGCGGCGATGGCCTCCGCCGCCTTTAGGTCGGGAACGCTGCCGAGAAGCGTTCCGTCGGCCGGGTTATAAACGTCAAGAACGCCGCCTTCCGCGGCTTTTTTCCACTGACCGTCAATGTAGCAATGATCGGTCATCAAGCCGGTGCCGCGCAGATGATCGCTCGGTGTTTTTTCCGCCAACTTGCCGGTGACCATGGGGAGCCCCTCTGGAAGGATGATGATCCGGCCAGTTTGCCCGCTTCGGCGCCGCAGGTGTTTTTGTTGTTGCGCCGGTTTGCCGAAAGAATTTCCGCCGCCGGGCCGGTTTGCCGAAAGATTTTCCCCGACTATGGGGATGAAGGACCCCCGTTCAGGCGCATCAAGTTCTCGATGGGCACGGCGCCCGGATTCTTGACCCGCTTGGTGACCGCGCAGGTGACGTATCGGTCGATACCGATATCCGCCGCCAGCAGTCCCTCCATTAGTTCCTGGTAAGCGTCGAGATCGGGCGTCACCACCCGCATCAGGTAGTCGATGGTTCCGCCGATTGCCCAGCATTCCAAGACTTGGGAAATCTCGCCGATGTATCGTTCAAAGATATCGAAGTCTTCGCGCCGATGGTGTTTCAGCGAAATCTCGCACCAAACCATGGATGTCTTCATCAGCTTATCGAGGTTGATTTCCGCCCTGTAACCGCTGATGACGCCCTCGCGTTCCAGCCTGCGCAGGCGTTCCCAGCACGGGCTAACCGAAAGGTTGATGGAGTCGGCAAGTTTCACCTTGGTCATCCGGCCCTGCCGCTGAAGGGCGGTGAGAATTTTCAAATCAAGAGCATCGAGTTTGATCAATTGTTTAACCTTCACCATTAAATATCGATCACCAGATCGCTTTCGGGCATGGCGCTGCAAAGTAGAATATGGCCGTCCGGTACCGTCGCGGTGTTCATCTCTTGAGGGTAGGCAACCGTGCCGGCGAGAAGCGGCGCTTTGCAGCTGCCACAGATCCCCGAACGGCACGAATAGCCGATGTCGATACTGTTGCCAATCGCGACATCAAGCAGTGAACCGTCCCCAGGCGTCCACCGTGCGCTGCACCCGGATCGGATGAATGAAATATTGGCCCCGGCACTATTTCCCGGGGCCGCCAAGGCGCCGAAGGATTCTCGAATGATCGCCCTATCGTCGAAGCCGCGCGATCTGGCGGCCGCCGCCACGGCATCGATCAAGGCGCCGGGTCCACACACATAGACAAGCCCCCCAGAACCGAGCGATGAAAGAACGGAGTTCCAGTCGGGGCGGCCGTTGCGCGAATTCAACCCGTTTTCGCTAACCCCGGAAGCGCCGGTATTAAAGGCTTCGATCCGCAGATCGGGAAGCAGACGGGCCAGTTGTTCGAGTTCACCGGCAAAGGGAAAAGCCTGGTCTGCCCGGAGCACATGGACGAGACGAAAATTCTCCTGGCGTCCGTCGGCGACGGCCTGCCAGAGAATTCCCAATATGGGCGTGATGCCGATGCCGCCGCTGATCAGCAAGATTTCGCCGGTGCCGGGCTCCTCCGGCAAGGTGAAATGGCCCGCCGGAGGCCGAACCGAGAGACTGTCCCCGACCACCATATCCTGGTGTAGGGCCGACGACATGCGCCCACCGAGGCCTGCCAGCGAGCGCTCTAGCTTAACCGAGATACGCAGGCATCCGGATTCCGCAACAAGAGCACCGGTGGCGGCGGAAACGCTGTAGTTCCGAATCACCGGCTTGGCGTCGATGGTTTGGCGCAGGGTCAAGAACTGGCCGCCCCGGGCGCCGTTCAGAATACCGGAGGCACCCCGCAGGTGGAAAGACTTGATACCGCCGCCTTCGTCGTCGATTCTTTCGCAGCGTACTTCCGACCAGCCGTCACCCACGGGCCGCCGGCGGAGGTCCTGCAATTGCTCCAGACGCCGGCGGATCACATCTTTCCACCCGCCGATGACATGCGGGTTGGAAAGAAGCTCGGCGATGGCTTCGCTGTCGGTGGAAAATTGCGATAGTTCGATAAACCGGGAGATGCTGACGCGGGGCCCGTCGGCGGCGATCCAGCGACCGGTGTCGCCCTGTTGAATGGCGCCCGGCCGGGTCACCGCGCAATAAAATCCGGTACGCCCGGATTTCAGGAACTCATAGGGAAAGCCCTGCACCAGCCCCAAGAAGTGAGCCAACTTGTAACACGGGATTCGCGGTTGAATGACGGTCAGTTCCGCCCGGCCGATCTCGAACCGGTCACCGATGGCGGCGGCTTGCTCGTTGGGGCCGTCAATGACGACATTTTCACCCAATCCCCCGAACGGAAGGTCAGGACGTGAAATCCGCTCCTTCCAATAGTCGAAGGTATCGGCGGGAATGGCGTAGACCGCGTGATTGTGGACACCCAGTTTACGTCCGGTGGCCAGGGCATCGCCGGCCAGCCCTTCTTCGCCCGCCATGACCGGTTGCTCCGTCGCCTGTTTGACGAACGCCGTCGGTTCGGGGCCGGCGCCGATGGTAACCGGGCGGGGTTGGCCAACGCAGACGGAAAGCAGGCGGATATCCGCGGCGTTCATTTTTTTCAGGCCACTACTGCGATCACGGCCAGGCAATCGCCGATTCCGATCAAGCCGGGGAAATAACGTCCGGCGAGGATGCCGAAGACGCCGGCGTGGAAAAGGGTGGGCTCGGTCCCCGAGCGTTTGACATCGTGGATGCGGGCGATGGGCTGGCCCTTCTCGACCGTGTCGCCGAGATCGACCAGCATTTCCAGCAGGCCCTCGCTCGTCGATATCGTGAAGCAACCGTCGGCCCCGGTATCCAAGTCGACGGAAGCCCCGATCTCGGGCTGGCCTTCCAGGATTCCCGCATGTTTCAGCAGGTTGGCGACGCCCTTCTTGGCGATCGCCGCCGATGCCGCCGTCAGCGAGCCGCCGCCGCCGAGCTCGGTCGTGACAAAGACCTTGCCCATGTCCTCGGCCGCGGTGTCGTACATGCCGACGCTGTCAAGCTCGCTCAGTATCATCGAATAGGGGGCGTTGAAGGCCCGCATGGCGGCGACGCATCTGGCTTCCTGCTCCGAATCGGCCAATGCATGGGCGGCGGCGAAGGGGACGAAGTCCAGCGTTTTGCCGCCGGCGTGGATGTCGAGCACGATGTCGGCCATCGGCAACAGGGTGCGCTGGAAGTAGTCCGCGATCTTGGCCGTCGGCGTCCCGTCCGGCGAGCCTGGGAAGACGCGGTTCATGTTGCCGCAATCGATCGGCGAGGTTCTTTTGGCGGCTAGAAAGGCCGGATAGTTCATCATCGGAACAATGATGACGCGCCCCGAGACGTCTTCCGCCTTCAGGGTTCGGGCCAGTTCCAGAAGGGCCACCGGCCCCTCGTATTCATCGCCATGATTGGCCCCGGTCAACAGCGCCGTCGGTCCGGGTCGGCCGGCGATCATGGTGATCGGGATCATCACCGCCCCCCAAGCCGAACCATCGTGCGAATACGGTAGCTTGAGGTGCCCGTGGTGTACGCCCGAATCCTTAAAATCAATGGTGGAAACGATTGGGTTGGTACGCATCGGTCAGTCCTTGATCAGGAGTTGGCGTGGATAGTCGGCCAGCAGTTCCGGCCCCGACCCGCCGATGACAATGCTTTCGGTGATTTCCAGGCCCCAGTCTTCCTGCCATAGGCCGGTCATGAAGTGAAAAGTCATGTTTTCCTTCATCTCCGTTTTGTCGCCGGGGCGCAGGCTCATGGTCCGCTCGCCCCAATCGGGCGGATAGGAAACGCCGATCGGATAACCGGCGCGGGTGTCCTTGGAAATATCGTGTTTTCTGAGCACGGCGAAAAAGGCGTTGGCGATATCCTCGCAGACGTTGCCGGCGCGGGCCTTTTCCAGCCCGGCCGCCATGCCTTCGAGCACTGCTTGCTCTGCATCCAAAAACTTGACCGGCGGCTTGCCCAGGAACACGGTTCGAGAAAGCGGGCAGTGATAGCGCTTATAACAGCCGGCGATCTCGAAGAAGGTCCCCTGGCCCGGCTGCATCGGTTCGTCGTCCCAGGTCAGGTGCGGTGCCGCGGCATCGGCCCCCGACGGCAAAAGCGGCACGATGGCCGGATAATCTCCGCCGAAACCGTCAACCCCTCGTATCCCGGCGTCGTAGATTTCCGCCACCAGGTCGCATTTGCGCAAGCCGACCTCGATTTTTTCGGCAATACGCGCCTGCATGCCCGAAACAATACGGCCGGCCCGGCGCATGTATTCAAGCTCGGTCTCGGACTTGACGGCGCGCTGCCAGTTGACCAGGGCGGTGGCGTCCTTGAACGTGACGTTAGCAAGATTGCGGGTCAGCGAGGCGTATGCGGCGGCGGAAAAATAGTAGTTGTCCATTTCGACGCCGATGACCCCACGGGCCAAGCCGCGGTCAGCAAGCAGGCCGGAAAGATGGTCCATCGGATGACGTTCCGACGACTGGACGTAGTGATCGGGATAACCGACGATACGGTCCTCGTTCATATAGACGGTCAGCAAGGCGCCCTTGGCATCTTGCGAACGGCCGTACCAGATCGGTTGCTCGCCGGCGGGCACGATGACGCATTGATGAACGTAGAACGACCAGCCGTCGTAGCCGGTCAACCATGCCATGTTTGAGGGATCGCTCACCAGCAAACAATCGATGCCGGCGGCGGCCATGGCTGTCTGCACTTTCGCAAGGCGCTCCGCGAATTCAGCGCGGCTGAAGTTGAGTGAAATGTCAGGCATGTTGTACTCTTTATTGTGGTTTTAGTTTTCGATAATGGTGCCGGCGGCCCGGCCGGTAAGCCGTTGGCGGGCCAGGGCCGCGATGGCGGTGTCCTGGACACCGGTGCCGGTCAGGTCGCAGATCGTCAACTGGTCATCCGATGTCCTGCCGGGCGCGATCCCGGCGATGATTTCGCCCAGTTGAGGAACCTGGTCGTTGGCCGAGACGGCACCGCTGTCGATGGCGTGGCGCAGTTCGCCAAGAACGGCAGCCTGGGCCCGGCTGTCGGCGACATACAGGTCGGCTCTGGCGATAGCAGCGGGATCGATCTCGTTCTTGTGTTCCGCGTCCGAACCCATGGCCGTCACATGTTGGCCGGAGCGCAGCCATTCCGACAAAAGGATCGGCCGTTTCGCCGGGGTCGTCGTGACCACGATGTCGGCCCTGGCCAGCGCTCGTTCCGGATCGGGCTCGGCGCTGACCGGTAAACCCAGGTCGCGGCAAAGATCGTCGGCTACGGCTTTGGCCTTGTTTGCATCGCGGGCCCAGACGACCGCCGCCTCGATCGGCCGGACCAGGGTCAAGGCTTCGAGCTGTAAGCGCGCCTGAACCCCGGCCCCGAAAATGGCCACGCGCCGGGCATCGGCGCGGGCCAGGTGGCGGGCTGCGACGGCCCCGGCGGCGGCGGTCCGCACATCGGTCAAAAAGCCGTTGTCGAGCAATACCGCCTCGACCAGTCCGGTATGCGCCGAAAACAGAACCATCAGTCCGTTGACACTGGCAAGGCCCAATTTCGGATTGTCGAAAAAGCCGGGGCTGATCTTGATGGCGAAGCTGTCGATGCCGGGCACGTAGGCGGTTTTAACATCGACCTCGCCGTTATATTCCTTGATATCGAGCCGCAGGACCGGCGGCATGATCACGGCTTCGGTGGCCAGGGCGCGAAAGGCGTTCTCGACGCAATCGACGGCGCCAAGGTCGAGGGCCATGGCCGAGCGCAGGTCGCTTTCCGTGACGATAGTAATCTGGCCCATTTTTTTGTCCTGGCCTATCCGCTAGATCGATATGCGTTCGCCGGAAATGATTCGGTGATGCAGTTTCATGTCGATGTTTTTGCCGCTGGCGACCAGAACGGTCGGGCCGGATACATCCATACGCTTGGCGACCATGGCGCCGATGGCCGCCGCGCCGGCGCCTTCGACGACCTCTCCCTCGTTCCAGTAGGCATGGTCGATGCCTTGCATGATTTCATCCTCGGAAAGCAGCACGATGCCGTCGACCAGATCGCGAACCATCTTGAAGGTGAAGGCGTTGTCGAGGCCGATGCCGCCGCCCAGCGAATCGGCGATTGTCGCCAGTTCTTCGACCTTGACCGGCTTTCCCGCTTTCTGGCTGGCGTGCATGGCGGCGCCGCGGGTCATGCTGACGCCAATGATACGTATCTCCTTGCGGTTCGTCTTGGTCGCCAGGGCGATGCCCGAGATCAACCCGCCGCCGGACAGTGGCGCGACAATGGTCGAAACGTCCACGCATTGATCCAGGATTTCAAGGCCGAGCGTACCCTGTCCGGCGATCACGGCTGGATGGTCAAAGGGCGGAATCATGACCATGCCGTCTTCATGGACAAGGCGCTCGGCTTCGACTTGCGCATCATCTTGTGACGCGCCGACGATGCGGACCTCGGCACCCAGCGCCTTTATCCCCTCGACCTTGTTGGCGGGAACCAGGGTCGACATGCAGATGACGCAACGGATGCCAGCTTGGCGCGCCGCATGGGCCAGTCCGCGACCGTGGTTGCCCGTCGACGCGCCGGTTACGCCGCGCTTTTTCGCCTCGGTATCGAGGCAAAGAATGGCGTTGGCGGCGCCGCGCGGTTTGAAGCTGCCGCTGACTTGATGATGCTCGAATTTTATATGTACCGGGTTGCCCGCTAACTCCGACAGGGTAGGGGAGAAACAGAGCGGCGTTTTCAGGACCAGCCCATCTATGCGCCGGCGCGCTTCGACGATAGCGCTATAAGGGACGGGGGTATTGGTCATCTATTTGGTTCCGCCTTGAGGTCGCATTCGAATGCCATCCCCAGCTTTCGATTGTCGCGCGGGTGTCCGCTCGCGGACCTCGCGCAGCAACATCATCAGGTTCATGGAAATATAATTACGGCTGATCAATCCGACGGCGCGCATATCGCCGATCTCCATCGCCTGAGCAACCTCGTCGATCTCGCGCATGACCTTGGTGGTCATTTCCCGCCAGTCAAGCGCGGGAAAACCATCGATCCACATGCGCGCCGTCTCGAAAAATAACCGCTCCGATACTTCGCGCAGCGCTTTGTTGCCGATCAGCGACGTTATGGTGAGGAAATAGTCCATATTTATACTGGCGAAGGCATGGATGTCCGGATAATCGAGAATGTCTTCAAGCCGTCGCTTGCACTCGCGCAGCACCGCCACCTCCGTCGGACCCGGCACTAACGGGTTCAGCTCACCGATCATCTCGGCAAGCCGCATGCGGAAGGCGATTACTTCCTCAAGGGCGTCGTGGTCAAGGGCGGTGACGAATGTCCCGGCGCCGTGTTGCCGGTCAACAAGCCTTTCCGATTCGAGCCGGGCCAATACCCGGCGGATCGGTGAACGGCTGACGTCGAACTCATCGGCCAATTTCTCCTCGGACAGGCGCAGCCCCGGTGGATACTGCAACAGGCAGATACGCTCGCGAATCTTGTGGTAGACCGCCTTGGAGCGCATCCGGGAAGTGGAATTCGCTTTAGGTGGCATGCAGCACCGCCCGTAGGAATTGTTGCGTGCGTTCGTTACGTGGATTGTCGAGAATCTCGCAAGGCGCGCCCTGTTCGGCGATGCGCCCATCGGAAAAGAAGCATATCCGATCGGAGAACTCCCGCGCGAAGCCGATCTGGTGGGTTACCATAAGCATGGTCAGGTTGTGTTCAGTGGCAAGCGATCGGATAACCTCCAGCACCTCGCCAATGACCTCCGGGTCCAGTGCCGATGTGACTTCGTCGAACAGCATGATCTTGGGCCGCATGGCGAGCGAGCGGGCAATGGCAACACGTTGCTGCTGGCCGCCCGAGAGTTGGCTTGGGTAGTGGTTTATCTTGTCGGCGAGACCGACCATTTCAAGAAGCTCGGCCGCCCGGCCCGTTGCTTCATCTTTCGACAGCCCAAGCACGCGTATCGGCGCCTCGGCACAATTGCCAAGTGCGGTCATGTGCGGGAACAGGTTAAAGTGCTGGAAGACCATGCCGATCTTGCCGCGCACGCGGCGCAGATATGCCTCGTTAGCGGCGACAAGAGTTCCGCCGGGGCTCGGCATGTGGGTCATTGGTTCATTATCGACATGGATAACCCCGCCATCTATTTTCTCCAGCGTCATCAGCAGCCGAAGCACGGTTGTCTTGCCCGATCCCGATGGCCCGATAATCGATACCTTTTCATTTGGCGCGACGTCGAGATCCAGCCGGTCGAGTACGGTCAAGTCGCCGTAGCGCTTGGTTACCTTGTCAAATTTGATAATCGGTTCCATCAGATCACCCCCAACGGCCCGTCAGCCAGGCTCCAAAGCGGCGTACGCCCCACGCCGAGGTCAAGCTGAAAAGCAAAAACAAAACCCCGACGACGGTAACCGGCTCGGTGTAGCGGAAGGTGTCTTTTCCGATAATGAGGGCGCGCGACATCATTTCGATAATCGAGATCGTTAGCAGGATCGGCGTTTCCTTGAACATGGTTATGAGATAGTTCCCGAGCGCCGGCACGACCGGCGGTACGGCCTGCGGCAGGACGATGCGGGTAAATGTGTCGTAGGTTGTGAAATTGAGCGATGTCGCCGCCTCCCATTGGCCGCGCGGCACGTTGTCGAGCCCAGCCCGGTAGACTTCGGCGCAATAGCATGAATAGTGCACGCCGAGCGCCAGAATACCGCATGCCATGGCCGGAATAATGATACCGATGCCAGGCAGGATGTAGTAGAGGGCGAACAACTGGATCAACAGCGGCGTCGAGCGCACGGCCTCGATGAAGACGCTGACGGCCACCCGCACGGGGGCGAAGCGCAGGCTGCGCAGCACGGCGAGCAGCAACCCAAGTACCGCGGCGAGGGCGAAACCACCCAGTGTCGCCTCGATGGTGACGAGCGAAGCCTGCGCTATCAGCGGCAGCACTTCCATCAGATAATCCCATTCGAAGGTCATACGATCCTGCCCCGCGCCAGGCCACGGGACAGCTTATTTTCCAGCAGCCGCATGGCAATGGTGATTGAAAGTCCGATGGCGAGATAGAGGAACAATATGATTGAGTAGACGGGAATAGCTTGATAGGTGGTCTGGTTGAGCTGGTAGGCCGTATAGGTCAACTCGGCGATGCCGACGACATAGACCAGCGACGTCATCTTGAAGAGCTGAATCATCAGGTTTCCCCAAGGCGGAAGCATGAGCACCAATGCTTGCGGTATTATAATGCGCCGCATCGACTGAAAACCGGACATGTTGAGCGACGTCGCCGCCTCCCTCTGACCTCGCGGCACCGCCTTGATCGCGCCTTCGACGACAATGGCGCCGTAGGCTCCGACATTGAGCGAAATGGCGAGCACCCCGGCCATGAGTGACGGCAGCTCGAGGCCAAGCTGCGGTAGCACGAAATAGATCCAGAAGATCTGCACCAAGGCCGAGGTGCCGCGAAAAACCTCGATATAAGCGTTGGCGAACCAGCGCAGCGGCCACCAGGGAGAGAGTTTTCCAAGCGCGCTGGGAAAGGCGAAAACGACGGCGAGCACGGCCGATAATCCGGTGATCCACAACGTCGTCGCCGCCGCCTCACGGAAGACTTGCACCGCGCCAGCGAAGGGAGAGGAAAAGAAATATGCACTGCCGATGACGACGTCGGCGATCAGCAATATGATTAACCCGCGCAGGGGCATCGGTTCAACTCATCCAACCCCGCGCCCGGCTCAACCCCACGCGTTTGGGCGAGGGCCAGCCAGGTACGGGAAGATGACTAGGTTACAGACCAGAACCACAGAGCTCCTTCATGGTTTTGCTCGGACGCTCGGCCGAGGTAAAGCCCCAGCGCCCGGCCATCTCGGCATACCCCCCGCCGGCCGCCAGGTAGCCCTTCAGGATCGCTGTGAATTCGTCCCGAAAGATCATCGCCGCCTTCAGGTCGGCCTCGGTCTGACCTTTGGAAAAGGCAATCGCCCCGTGACCTTGGTAGGTTTCGCCCGCGATTTCGGTAATGCCGCCCGAGCTCTCGACTCCGATCAGGTCACCCGCCGTGCGGGCGATGTCGGCAATGGCCAGCGCCGAAAGCGCGAATCCATCCGCCCGCCCGGCAAGGACGGCCCCAATTCCGGCGGCCTTGTCGGAAATCTGCATCAGCTTTTCTTCCGGCACCCCATCCTTCTTGGCGAGCGTGTATTCCGTGCCGCCCGCCAAGACGGCAAGTATAGCCCCTTCGGTCTTGGCGATATCCTTGAAATTATGCAAATTCTTCGGATTCCCCTTCTTGACGACGTAGGCCGCGCCCTGGCCGAAAGTCGGCTGTGAGAACAAGACCGCCTTGCACCGCTTCGGGCGGATATAGATGCCGGCCGCCGCCATATTCAGGCGTCCCGCCACCATGCCGGGGATCAACGCGCCGAAGCTCATGACCTTATAGCTGATTTTATTGATCCCCATCTTTCCAAGCACATGCTTGACGACCTCGACCTGTTCACCCGTAAAGGTGCCATCAATCAGTTTGTAACCGTAGGGCGCATAGCCGGCCAAGCCAACGACAACACCTTCGTTCCGGTATTTTTCCTTTAGGCTTTGGGCGTTTGCCGCCACGGCCGTGCCAGCCAGGGCAATAGCGACGATTGTCGAGGCGAGCCTCGTCGCTAATTTCGTCTTAAGTAGGACGTTCATTTTCATCTCCCTTCAATTGGTAAAACGCGGCATCTACGATTTGATTGGGTGGTGGCTTTTCAGAGTGAACTGCTTGTTGGATACAATTCGTAAAAATTTTGCCACTTTATTGTCATTATGAGGAGATATTAGCTCAAAATCTGAAAGTTGTATACAACTGTCTTTTTTATGGTCAGTAACATGTGATCTGTCCGGTTTTACGACTCTTCCAAAGGAAGAAAGGAAGGGAGGATTGAACGCCTCCTCGCTCGCGCCCTAAACGGCCCTTCTCAAACCGCCCGTAGATATCCTCAAACCTCATGATCCGTACCTCTTGCAACACTGTCGTCCGATCCATAAACGATCCCTCCTTGAGAACCGTTCCAGAATCGGTCAACTCGTGTGCTACATCACCCGGTCAAATCATGTGCTACGGACACCGTTTTTGCAGGGTGCCGAACATGCGCTCGGAGCGCCCCCGGGCCTCCGGCGAGTAGGCCGGGATCAGCTCGATGCCGAGCTGGATCAGCGCCCGGCCCACCTGGGTCGGGTTGTCCCGGTCCACCTTGCCGCCAACCTCGGGCGTGTGCCAGTAGTGGCTGCCCCGGTCGGCGTAGAGGGCGCAGAACAGGCCCTTGGCCTCGATCACCTCGGAAAGCGCCTCGAACGTGCTCGCGGTCCCTTCCTCCTCGACGAAGAAGGCCGAGTAGAGATCGGACGTGGCGTCGTCCATGGTGACGATCAGGTCCCACCACTGCCCGGGAACCCACTGGTGCATCGAGCCGTCCTGGTGCAGCATCATGCCGGGCAATGGACGACGCGGCCGCTTGCGCCGGTGGGCGCCCCGGCGCGGCGCCTTGGCTACCTTGCCCGCCGCCTGGAGCGTGTTCTTGGTCCAGGTGTAGCTCCGTTCAATCCCGTGCTTGTCCTTCAGCTTCTCGTGGAAATGCTTCACCGTGAAGTCCCAGTACCGGCTCTCGAACAGCCCCAGAACCTCGGCAACCTCGTCCACCGGAGCACGCCGGGACGACACCTTGCCGAGCCGGCGGTCAGCCAGGCCCTTCACCCCTTCCGCATCAAAGCGCCGGCGCCAACGCCGGAAGCTGCTGACCGATATTCCCAAAAGCTCCGATGCCTCCTCGCAACCCAGACGGCCCTTCTCAAACCGCCCGTAGATATCCTCAAACCTCATGATCCGTACCTCTTGCAACACTGTCGTCCGATCCATAAACGGTCCCTCCTTGAGAACCGTTCCAGAATCGGTCAACTCGTGTGCTACATCACCCGGTCAAATCATGTGCTGTGGACACTTTTTTTTGTCAGAATTGACTCTGTTACCGGATTCTGTAACGCTGGCGCCGGAAATCTTTTTCCGCATAGAATTCGAACACGGCTCTGTACCGTGTGGGCAATGAAGCCCCGCCGATTAGTACCGTATACACGGTACGGATCGCGGGGTTTTTTTATTTGGAATGGGCTGTAATATGAGTTCCAATATTCCCGTTGGCTTGCTTTACTCGACGACCGGAACATACGGCGTTATCGGACACGACTGTCTGGACGGCGCTCTCAAGGCGCTTGAGGAAATCAATGCAGACGATGCGTACGACTTTAGCCTGGTCCCCAAGATCGAGAATCCCGGTGGAAACATTGATGAGTATCAGCGCCTGACGGAATCGATTCTGCAGGGTGGCCGGTGCCGCCAGATTATTGGCACGGTCACATCGATCAGCCGCAAAGAAATCATTCCCATCATCGAGAAGCATGATGTTCTGCTGTGGTACGTCGCGCCCTATGAGGGATTCGAGTGCTGCGAAAATGTCATCTATACCGGCGCGTGCCCAAATCAGCATATCGTTCCGCTATTTGGCGAGGTTATCCCCAAATTCGGCAAGCAGGCCTATTTGATTGGCACCAACTATGTTTGGGGATGGGAAGTTAATCGGATCGCCCGTGAACTGATCACGGCGTGCGGTGGCGATGTTACCGGTGAGCACTACCTCCCGTTTCATTCGACGGACGTGGAACGGATGATCGATACCATTCGCGAGACACGCCCGAGTTTTGTACTGAATAACCTGATCGGGGCCTCCAGCTACGCTTTTTTCCGGGCATATTTTTCAGCTGGAAAGACGGACTCGTTCTTTCACCCTGACAACTGTCCCATTGTCAGCTGCAATCTTACAGAATGTGAGCTCGATAAAATCGGCTACGATGCAGCGCGGGGGCATCTGAGCACCGCGCCTTATTTCGAAAACCTCGAAACGAAAGACAATAAAGAATTTCTGGCTTCCCTGGGCGATCGTGGAGATCCTCCACTCCCGGTATCCGTCTTTTTCGTTAATGGTTATGTCACGGCCTACTATTTGGCGGACGCCATCCGGGCTTGTGGATCCGATGACATCGAGATGGTCAAGGCTGCCTTGTTCGATAGGGATTTCGAACCACCTCTCGGGCCAACCCGTATCAGTTCGCGGACCAACCATGCGGCATTGCCTTCCTACCTAGGCCAAATATGTTCCGCTAACGGATTTGATGTTCTTTCAGCAAAACAGACCACAACAGAGGCCGATCCCTATCTAGCAAATTTCAACGCAGTGCAGTTTGCCGCAGATATCGCAGCGATCGAGCAACGACAGTCGTTGCCCCATCTGAAGGTGATCAAATGACCACCGTTCATACAACCAACTTCCTCGAACGGAAGGCCGCTATCCTGCACCGCAAGGATGACAATATCCGTCGCCTTGAGCGCCAACTTGATCTTCTTGGTATGGAGAGCAACGTGATCTGGCCGGAGTTCGACTTGGGCGCAAGTCCCGCGGATGTCGTATTTTATGATGGGGACAACGGATATGACGGAATTTTTCCCTGGCCCAAGGGCTTCCCTCCCGTACCGCTGATTGCCCTGATTTCTACTGAGGCACCGGGCAGGTTGGAATGGATTTTATCCCAGGAAACGTCGGCCCATATGGTCAAGCCAATCCAATCCAGCGGTGTTTATAGCACGTTGGTCATCGCATTCTCGAATTTCGAGCGCCGCACGGTGCTGCAAGATCAACTTCGCGCTCTGGAAACCCGCGTTACCCAACGACCCGCCGTGTTTCGTGCCCTCCTGATGATCATGGAACAAGCAGAAGTCAGGGATGACGAAGCCTTTGCCATGCTTCGCTCGGCTGCCATGAACAAGCGCCAATCCATTGAGAATTTTTGCACGCACTTCGACGAGCAGACTGCCCGAATGCTATGCGCTAAGACCGCTCCCGATAAAAAGGGAATGCAATGAACATTCTGCGGGAGCTGCTTGCGAGGAAACTGGGGCTGTTTGGCCTGATGACGGTCAGCTTCACCGTGGTCGTCGCCATTCTTGCACCCTGGATCACACCCTATGCACCGGACCTGCAATTGTTTGAGGGACTCACCCTTCAAGGTGCGCCATTGCCACCGAATAGCCAGTTCTGGCTCGGCACTGATCTGCTCGGGCGTGATGTGCTTTCGCGACTGATTTATGGCGCACAGACGTCGTTGATTATCGGTGTCGCCGCCAACGGTGTCGCTGTATTGATTGGCAGCGTTCTGGGAGTTACCGCGGGCATGCTGCGTGGCATCGTTGGCGCAGTGCTGATGCGGTTTACCGACCTGATGATGGCGTTTCCGGCTTTGTTGCTAGCCATCGTGCTGGCGGCTATTTTCAAGCCGAGCCTATGGATCGTTGCCCTGGTTATTGCCATGGTTAACTGGGTCCAGGTGGCCCGCGTGATTTACAGCGAAACCGTATCACTGGCAGAACGAGATTTCATTGATGCAGAGCGCGGGTTAGGTGCTTCGCGATCACGGATACTGATTCGCCATATCACGCCACATTTGGTGCCGTCGATCATCGTTTTTGGGACGCTGGGCATTTCCACGACGGTGCTGCTTGAGGCAACGCTCAGCTATCTCGGCATTGGCGTTCAGCCCCCGATACCCAGTTGGGGGAACATTATTTTCGAGAACCAGACGTACTTTGCCAGCGCCCCATGGCTGGTCTTCTTCCCCGGGTTTGCCATCGTCAGTCTGGCGCTCGGTTTCAATCTGATGGGAGACGCCCTGCGCGAAATCCTCGACCCCACGATGAAGGGGAGGCACTGATGACAACGTATATTTGTCGCAGAGTATTCGAGGCACTGTTGATTCTGATCGGAATTACGTTCGTCACATACGTTCTGCTCTACCTCGTGCCAGCAGACCCGGTCAGGCAGATCGCCGGAAGAAGCGCCACGGCGGAGACAGTTGAGAACATTCGCCGCCAACTGGGTCTCCACCTGCCGTTCTATGAGCAGTACTGGAATTATCTGTCGGCGTTGGTTCAGGGTAATTTCGGCCGGTCTTATATTCAGAAAACCGAAGTTGTCGAGCTAATCCGCTCACGATTGCCAGCCAGTCTATTGTTGATGGTGGGAGCGATTGCTGCCGAACTGATACTTGGCTTGACCATGGGTGTCATTTCGGCCGTGCGACGCAATTCGGCGACAGATCAGGTCCTCATGGTGGTGTCGTTTATCGGCGTTTCGGCCCCACAATTTGTTGTGGGAATCCTGTTACTTTACGTTTTTGCCGTATTGCTCGGATGGTTCCCCATTGGCGGATATGGCACCTTCAGTCATCTCGTGTTGCCGGCACTCACTTTGGGATTCTTGGGGGCGGGCTGGTATTCGCGTATGATGCGATCGTCCATGCTCAACGTGTTGGAACAGGATTTCATACGGACAGCGCGAGCCAAGGGTCTGAGCAAGGCCCGAGTTATTTTGCGCCATGCGGTGCCAAACGCACTCTTACCAATTATTGCCATGATCGGTATCGATATCGGTATTTTTATGAGCGGTATCGTTGTCGTTGAATCCGTATTTGGCTGGCCGGGAATCGGCCAGCTTGCCTGGCAGGCGATCCAACGGGTCGACATTCCCATCATCATGGGGGTGACGCTCGTTGCTGCCTGCTCAATTGTTCTGGGAAATCTTGTGGCAGATATTGTCGCATTGTTCGTGGACCCCAGAATTAAACTGAGATGAATGAGCGGTGACGCCACGGGTCGCCGGAAGATCATTCATAGCAAGGGAGGAATGAAAGTGAAATATTCCTGGTTACGAAAAAGTATTGTAGCGGCGGCAATGCTTGCTGCAATGGGCACCGCTAACGCGGCCTCAAATATGACCGTTACCTACAAGGATGACGTATCGACGCTGGATCCAGCCATCGGATACGATTGGCAGAACTGGTCCATGATTAAGAGTCTGTTTGACTCGTTACTTGACTATAAACCCGGCACAACGGAACTGACGCCGGATTTGGCTGAAAGCTACACAATTTCCGACGACGGTCTGATCTACACTTTTAATCTGCGTAAAGGGGTCAAGTTTCACAATGGTCGAACCATGACCGCGGCGGACGTAAAGTACTCACTCGACCGCGTTACAAACCCAAAAACTCAAAGCCCGGGCGCCGGATTCTTTGCCTCGGTCAAAGGGTTTGACGATGCATCAAGTGGCAGTGGAAGTCTGTCCGGTGTCTCCGTCGTTGACGATTATACAGTACAAATCGAACTGTCGCGGCCCGACGCAACGTTTCTCCACGTGGTCGCCATCAATTTTGCTTCCGTTGTTCCGCGTGAAGCCGTGGAAAAATGGGGCGAGGATTTTGGCAAGCATCCCGTAGGAACAGGCGCGTTTTACCTGGACGAATGGACGCTCGGCCAGCGTCTTGTTTTTAAGAAAAACCAGAACTATTACCATGCGGGTATTCCGAAGCTTGACCAGATTACCTTCGAGGTTGGACAAGAACCGATTGTCGCTCTGCTACGGCTTCAGAATGGCGAAGTGGATATTGCTGGAGATGGAATACCACCGGCAAAATTCCTCGAGGTCAAGAATGACCCGAAGTATGCTGGTGCAATTGTCGAAGGAAGCCAGCTTCATACCGGCTACATCGCGCTTAACGTAAAGATGAAGCCGTTTGATAACCTGAAAGTTCGCCAGGCCGTCAACATGGCTATCAACAAGGATCGTATTGTGCGGATTATCAACGGCCGCGCGGTTTCCGCCAATCAACCCCTCCCGCCGTTGATGCCGGGTTATGATCCAGATTACAAAGGCTTATCTTACAACCCCGACGCAGCCAAAAAGTTGCTGGCTGAAGCCGGTTTTGGGGATGGATTTGAGACCGAACTCTATGTGGCGAATACCGATCCTCAGCCGCGTATCGCTCAGGCGATTCAACAGGACCTTGCAGCCATCGGTATCAAGGCTGGTATCAAGTCGCTCGCCCAAGGGAACGTCATCGCCGCAGGTGGTGAGGTCGACCAGGCTCCTATGATCTGGTCTGGTGGCATGGCCTGGATCGCGGATTTTCCAGATCCGTCCAACTTCTATGGACCGATTCTGGGCTGTGGCGGTGCGGTGCCGGGCGGCTGGAACTGGTCATGGTACTGTAACGAGAGCATTGAGAAGCGTGCTATCGCGGCAGATTCCATGACTGATCCGGCTGATGCGGAGAAACGTATGGCTGCATGGCGCAGTATCTTCACGGACATTCAGGATGAAGCGCCGTGGGTTCCGATCTTCAACGAACAGCGTTTTACAATGCGTAGTGATCGGCTCGACGGTCCGGATGGGATCTTTGTTGATCCGGTCCATATTCCGGTCCATTACGACCAAGTCTTTATAAAGGAAGGGCAATAGGGAATATGTGCAACGCTAGTGATTATACGATTCACGGCGCACAGCATCACTTCGGGTGGGATCATTCGATCCCACCCGTTGCCACTGTTGCACCGGGAAGTACAATTGAGTTCGAATGTCAGGATTCATCGGCGGGCCAGCTTTCGCAAGGTTCCACCGTTGAAGATGTAAAAAATCTCGATTTCGGCAGGATCAACCCGGTCAGTGGACCCATCTATGTTGATGGGGCTGAGCCCGGTGACGTCATTAAACTGACGATTGAAGGGTTCAATCCGTCCGGGTTCGGATGGACCGCCAACATTCCTGGTTTCGGGCTGTTGGCGGACCAGTTCGAAGAGCCTGCTCTGCATGTATGGAAGTATGACAAAGGCAGTCTGGCGCCCGCCGCATATGGCCCTGGTGGACGGGTTCCCCTAAATCCGTTTGCGGGTACCATTGGTCTGGCGCTGGCGGAACCAGGACTACATTCGATTGTTCCGCCACGGCGCGTCGGCGGCAACATGGATATCCGCGATTTAGCAGCCGGTACGGAGCTGTATCTACCTGTCGAGGTGGCTGGAGGTCTGTTCTCTATTGGCGACACCCATGCCGCGCAAGGCGATGGTGAGGTTTGCGGCACCGCCATCGAAAGCCCAATGAACGCAACCGTCACGCTTGATCTGGTCAAGAATGAACCCTTGGAAACACCAAGGTTCACAACACCCGGACCAGTGACCCGCCATTTGGATAAAAAAGGGTATGAGGCGACGACGGGTATTGGCGAAGACCTTATGGATGGTGCGCGCGGCGCGGTTAGCCGGATGGTCGATATGTTGGCCAGCCGGCACGGCATGTCACCCGTTGACGCCTATATGCTTTGTTCCGCTTGTGGTGATCTGCGGATCAGCGAAATTGTTGACCAACCGAACTGGATTGTCTCTTTCTACTTCCCGCGTCTAGTCCTGGATTAGTCGCATAGTGGGTTACCGTTGAAGTGCAGAGGAAGACAATGACGGGCCTGCCCACTGATACACCTAAAGCGGTCGTGCTAGATGTTCGCAATCTGACAACCCAGGTTGCGACGCCTACCGGTGCGAAAACGATCATTGACGACGTATCGTTTCAACTACGGCCTGAAGAGACCCTGTGCATCGCCGGAGAATCAGGATCGGGTAAGTCGGTGACGGCGCTTTCGATCATGGCACTTTTGCCCGCCAACGCTCGTATCACCCAGGGCAAAATCCTGCTTGGCCAATCAGACCTGCTGACCTTATCCGATTACCAGATGCAGTCGATCCGTGGCGGAGAAATCGCCATGATCTTTCAGGAGCCCATGACGTCGCTTAACCCTGTAATGACCATTGGCCGTCAGTTGGTCGAAGCGATTAGCACACATCAAAAGATATTTGGTGACGCCGCTCGAAAGATTGCCATCTCCTCGCTCGACGCCGTCCGCATGTCCGAAAGCCCACGGCGCATGAAACAATATCCCCATGAGCTTTCCGGCGGCATGCGCCAACGTGTGATGATCGCCATGGCGCTTTCGTGTAATCCCGGGATTCTTATCGCTGATGAGCCGACGACAGCGTTGGATGTGACTATCCAGGCGCAGACGCTGATGCTGATGAATGACCTGAAACGAGATTTCAATACGGCGATCATTTTGATTACCCACGATATGGGCGTGGTGGCCGAGATGGCCGACCGGGTAATCATCATGCATGAAGGGAAAATCGTTGAATCTCAACCGGTAATCGACCTTTTCCAACAACCAGAGGAGACCTACACCAAGGCCCTTCTTGCTGCTGTTCCTAAGCTGGGCAGCATGAAGGACAAACCGATAACGATTAAATACGTTCCAGGTGCGAACGGTTCCGCCCCGCCTGTGGTCGAGGTTCATAACTTGACTGTCCGGTTCGATATCAAGGACGGGTTGCTGCAACGCCCGATACAGCGCGTACATGCCGTTGAGAACGTGTCATTTGATCTGTTTTGCGGTGAGACATTGGCGCTTGTGGGTGAAAGTGGCTGCGGCAAATCGACCATTGGGAAATCACTGATAAGCCTCATCCCGTGGAACGGCGACATTACCATAAACGGGCTAAGCACCGGCGGTATGTCGTATTCCGAAATGAAAACAATTCGGCGGAATGTCCAGATGATTTTCCAGGACCCTTCTGCGGCCCTCAATCCGCGGATGCGCGTTGGTGATCTGATTGGCGAACCTCTGGAAATTCACAACCTCGCTACAGGTGCGGAGTTGCAAGAACGGGTCGCGGAACTGTTGCATCGGGTCGACCTGTCGCCGGACGCCATTAAACGCTATCCGCATGAGTTTTCCGGCGGTCAACGACAGCGTATATGCATTGCGCGCGCTCTTAGCCTGGGGCCAAATGTGATTATCGCAGATGAATCCGTGTCGGCGCTGGATGTATCTGTTCAGGCGCAAGTTCTTGAATTGATGCAGGAACTTCAAGACGAACTGGGGCTCTCATATTTATTCATTTCTCACGATATGGCCGTCGTTGAGCAGATTTGCCACCGCGTTGCCGTGATGCTGCTTGGCGAGATTGTCGAATGCGGCCCGAGAAACCTCGTGTTTAATAATCCTCAGCATCCCTATACCCAACGCCTGCTCGACTCGGTACCCATTGCCGATCCGACCATAGTCAGACGCGACCGGAAATTGGAGACAGGGGATGTCCCCAGCCCCATACGCCCGCTTAATTATGTCCCCATAGAACGTAAAATCCGAGATGTGGGCGGTGGTCATTTCGTGCGTGATTTCGATCAATAAATAGTCTGAACCGCGCCGGGTTTGCCGGCGGCTGTTTGGTTCGAGTCAGGCTACCATAGCGGGCTCATTGATCTGCGCATAGTAGACCGCCTCTGCTTCGGCAGGTTGAATGTTGCCGATGCGTTCTTTATCATGGCTCCATCCTCTTAAGAGTTGGAGCCTGCGGCAAACCCGGCGCGGTTCACCTCTTGCAACACTGTCGTCCGATCCATAAACGGTCCCTCCTTGAGAACCGTTCCAGAATCGGTCAACTCGTGTGCTACATCACCCGGTCAAATCATGTGCTACGGACACTTGTTCAGGCCGCCCTTGTCGTTCCACGCCGGCACGGTAAAGGGGGTATTGAAGCACCGGAAATCACCCAGGTCGCCGCTTGATCCAGGCGGCCAAATACCACCTTTGACATTAACTGTTTTCCAATATCTCAGGCTGTAAAATCGCGCGATTGAATCATAAAACCATTTGGGAGGATAAATTGATTCAGGTTAATCCCCCCCGAAACCGTTGGCTCGTCGTCCTTGGATCAATGCTCATTCAGCTGAGTCTGGGAGCGATCTACGCCTGGTCGGTATTTACGCCAGCCCTCAAGGCCGCCGGTTGGAACAAGGTGGAAACCCAGATTGTTTTTGCCGTCGGCCTCATCACCTTCGCGTTGGTCATGGTCTTCGCCGGCCGCGGCATGGCTAAGTTCGGGCCGCGGAAACTCGCCGCGGCCGGTGGTGTTACTCTTGGCGCGGGCTATATTTTTTCCGGTATTTTCGGTGGCACCGAATTTTGGGCGGTGTGCCTGGGGATCGGCCTGATCGGCGGCGCCGGTATCGGCTTGGGATACATGGTGCCGATCGCCGTTGGCATGCGCTGGTTTCCGGACAAGAAAGGCCTGATCACCGGCCTGGCGGTGGCCGGTTTCGGTTTCGGCGCCATGGGTTGGATCAAAATGGCCGGTGCCTGGGGGAATTTGATCGAACTCTACGGCTTGTCTACGACGTTCCTCATCTACGGCTTTGCCTTCGCCGCCCTGATTCTGCTTGGCAGCGTGTGGATGGTAATGCCGCCCAAGGGTTGGAAGCCGGAAGGTTTCGTCGATACGGCCCCGGCGGCGGCCAAGGGGAGGCAGAATTACACGGTGCGGGAAATGCTGCGCACGCCACAATTCTATCTGGTGTTCCTGACGTTAACGGTCAGCGCCGGAGCCGGATTGATGTCGATTGGCCTGATGAAACTTTACCCGATGGAGGCCCTGCAGGCGGCCGGATACGGCGCCATCGAAGCGAGCGCCATCGCGGGCACTGCCATGGCCGTGTTCTTCAGTCTTTCCAATGGGGTCGGGCGTATCGTCTGGGGAACGCTGAGCGACAGGATCGGCCGGCGGCGATCAATAGCGATAATGACCACGACCCAGGCCTTTATCCTTTTTGCGTTTACTTCGATGGCCGGCAACGAATACCTGCTTTATTTCGGCGCCATGCTGATCGGGTTTAATTTCGGTGGCAACTTCGCCTTGTTCCCGACCCTAACCGCCGATGTTTTCGGCAATGACCGGATTGGCCAGAACTATCCGCTCATTTTTTTGTCCTACGGCGTTGGCGGAGTCGTCGGGCCGGTATTTGGGGGCATTCTGGGCGATATGGGCAATTTCCCGTTGGCCTTTTCCATCTTGGGCTTCGCCTGTCTGGCCGGTTCCGTCTGCATCATGCTGGTCAAGAAACCCGACCACGATGAGGCTCTTCGGCCGTCCAGTTATCATGGTTTCATGCATCAGATGCACTTCGACCATCTTGAAAACATTATTGATTACGCAATGCACCCGGTTCATTTCAAACGGGTTCCAGAAGATCGGAAGGGTGAGGCGCTTGACGCGGTGTTATCAGCGAAAATGGAAATTGATAAGGTCACCGCACCAAGATAACGGAGTCTTTGCCAGGCAACGGGTTATTCTGGATGGCCGATGATCGGGGCAACTCGCCGGTAGCGGTTGTTGCAAATTTGCTTCTCGGTCGGAGTCCTTCAGAATTAGTGGATTCTTGAAGCGCCCGAGAAAGGCCGTCCGGCGGCATTTCTCAAATCCTCCTCCATTGCCGGCACCGTTGCTCAGGCATCCCCCGGCATCTCCCGGCGGGTGGGCCGTCTGGCCGGCCATTTCCAGCATGGGCGAAAAGGCCAGCAGGTCCTGGCAGGCGGAGGAAATGTTGAAGGTTCCATCCTCTTGGCGGTAATGGGCGCCAACCGCCGGCCACACGGTTTCCACCATGACGCTGGCGCCGGGCGGCGGGGCAAGGTTCACTTACCGACGGAACCTGTCCGGCAGGTTCACGTCTTCAAGGTCGGCAAGGGGGCCTTGAACCACCATTCCTCATTGTCGCTTCGCAGATTGGTGTCGGCCATACGATATTTCACCCGCCCCAAGTCTTATCCATCGCGTAATACCTTGGTAGGCCAAGGCCAAAGGGCGCTATGATGGAGCGATCCGGCCGAACCGCCGGGCAAGAATTCGGAGACAACCGTGTCCCCGGTAGAAGCAAAAGGTTCGGAAGCGTTTGACCAGAGAGTCGGAATTGGACACCACCGCGGCCGGCACGGGCTTTGCCCTGGCGGCGTTTCTACTGTGGGGGGTGTTCCCCATCTATTTCAAGGCGGTGGCGGCGGCGCCGGTATTGGAGATATTGGCCCACCGGGTGGTGTGGTCGGTGGTCTTCGTCGCCATCCTGATCTCCGCCGCCGGGCGGTGGCGGGCGGTGACGGGGGTGCTGAAAAACCGGCGGCTGTTCCTGACCCTGGTGGCGTCTTCCCTGCTGGTGTCCACCAACTGGCTGATCTTCATCTGGGCGGTAGCCCACGGCTTCGTGCTGGAATCCAGCCTGGGATACTACATCACCCCCCTGGTCAGCGTTTTCCTGGGCGTGGTGGTTCTGGGCGAACGGCTGCGCGCCGTGCAGTGGGCGGCGGTGGCCCTGGCGGCGGTGGCGGTGGTGGTAATGATCGCCCGCTTCGGCTATCTGCCCTGGATCGGCCTGACCCTGGCCTTCACCTTCGGCGCCTATGGCATGATCCGCAAGGTGGCCAAGGCCGACGCCCTGACCGGGTTGTTCATGGAAACCCTGATCCTGGCGCCCATGGCGCTGGCCTATATCGTTTACCTGGACGTTGCCGGGAGCGCCAATTTCATCCGTGGCGGATGGCAATTGAGCGGGCTTTTGGTGCTGGCCGGCGTGGTCACCGCCCTGCCGCTGATCCTCTTCGCCGCCGCCGCCAAGCGGTTGCGGCTTTCCACCCTGGGGCTGTTCCAATATATCACGCCGACGAGCCATTTCCTGCTGGCGGTGCTGGTCTTTGGCGAAACACTGACCGCCGCCTACGGGGTCGCCTTCGGCGGTATCTGGATGGCGTTGATCCTCTATTCCGGGGATTCCCTCCGCCATCGCCGGCGGCCGGAAACGACGCCAAAATCTTCGTAACCGGGGCAAAAGGCCAAGCGCGCAGGCGCGGCAATTTCCGTTTCCCGTCATTCCGGTCGGAGCGAAGCGGAGAGCCGAAATCCAGGATCCCGCGATTTTCCTGGATTTCCGTTTTCTCGGGAATAATGGACAGAGTGTTTGTTGTCGTGCCAAGGCATGGAATCGGCAACGCCCGCCCGGTTTTCCGCGGCGCCCTATACCGCACCGCCCATCACCCAGTCGGACGGCTGGAAAGCCAATGCCAGGCCAGTGACGCTCGATTTTTCCGGTCCCCGCGCCTGGCCTCGGCCGGAGGTCCGGCCGCCGGAGGCCAGGCGTGGTGGCCACAGGGGTTGCCTGGGCCGGTTCGGCGCCACAACTTTACGCAATTTTAACCCCTGAAGGTATCGATAGTACCTCGGCATATCCTTGTTTCCTTTTGGCGGCCTCTTTCCAGACAGTCCATCCCCATTTCTTCCGAAGGTTTTTCCGTTTCATGGTTTCCAAGAAAAATTCCGAACAGCGCGATGACCAGCCGGCCTATAGGGTTCCCTGCTCGACGGCGTTTCGCGACCAGGTCGAGGAAATGGCCAAAAGGTTGAAGGTCAATGTCGCGGACCTTGCCCAGGCGGTGGTGCTGACCCTGCCCAAAGACACCGTCACCGCCTTTCCCGATCCGGGCGGACCGGAAGACGGCGAGTCGGAAACCTTCGTTCTGCAATTCGGCGCCGCCAGGGGGCTGAAGCGGCGGCGCGAGCCATACCTGCGGATCAAAGTTCCTCCGGAAGGATACCATGCGCACACCATCCGCCGCGCCCTGAACCTTGCCCTGGCTTTCAAGCAGGGGAAACTGGTAACCCGCATGGACGAAAGAAAGCCGGGCGTCAACGGGCGCAGCGGGCGTGACCGGGCCGAGTTCCGCCAGACCCTGGAAGAAATGGACCAGCTTCGCGCCGTCGTCTCGGTGCTTTCTTTCGACCTGCTGCCCGGCGGCGTCAGAAACCGGGAGGAAGCCCTTTACGTTTTGGGATTCCCGCCCCGCAGCACGCCGGCCATCCGCGCCATCCAGGGGCGTTTCCGCATGCTGGCCACCATCCATCACCCGGACAGCGGCTACGGCAGCCACGAACGCATGGCCCAGGTCAACTCGGCCATGGAAATTCTCACCGGCAAACGGAAATCCGCTTGAATCGAAACCGCCCGGAAGGTTCCCCCTCCGGGCGGCTGAAAGAACGTCTGTTGCAATCAGAACGTCAGCGGCGGTCGCCGAACAGCCTGAGCAGCATGAGGAACAGGTTGATGAAATCCAGGTACAGGGTCACCGCGCCCATGACCGCCTTCTTGGTGGCCACTTCCGAGCCGTCGGATTCCCTGTAGATGGACTTGATCTTCTGGGTGTCGTAGGCGGTGAGGCCGACGAAGACCAGCACCCCGATCACCGAGATGACGAATTGCATGGCCGCGCTTTGCATGAACATGTTGACCACCGAGGCAATGATGATGCCGATCAGGCCCATCATCAGGAACGACCCCATGCCGGTCAGGTCCCGCTTGGTGGTGTAGCCATAAAGGCTCATGCCGGCGAAGGTGCCGGCGGTGATAAAGAACACGCGGGCGATGCTGGTGCCGGTATACAACAGGAAGATGTGCGCCAGGGACAGGCCCATGATGGCCGAAAACCCCCAGAACACGGCCTGCGCCGTTGACGCCTTCATGCGGTTGATGCCGAAGGACAGAGCGAGCACGAAGGCCAAGGGCGAGAACATGGCCACATAGGCCAGCATGGTCGGCTGGATGGTGCCGCCCGGGCCCGTGGCGTATAGCAGGTTGAGGACCGCCGGCGTATTGGCGGACACGTAGGCGATGATGCCGGTCAGCGCCAGGCCCGAGGCCATGTAGTTGTACACCCGGAGCATGTATTCCCTGAGGCCGACATCGATCTGCGCGGCGTCGGCGGCCCCGGTCATTGGTCCGGCGCGCAGGGTAAATTTGTTGTCTGGTCCGAAAGCCATGAGTTTTCCCCTTTCAGGCGCCCTTCCCGGGCGATAGTCCTTGCTGAGTGTTAATATGGCAGGAACAGAGGTGAAATCAATAGGAACCGGCCCGAATTCACCTACTCGTTACGCAGGTAGGGAGCGGCTTTTTGCCCCAAAATCCGCCAGGTTCCGGCCAATCCGGCGGCCACGGTGAGACCCAGGCTGCCGACGATCATTATCGCCACCACTCCCGGCAGGAAAGTCCAGGTCATGCTCATCAGGTAGACGATCACCGCCCAGGCGGTCACCGTGCCCACCCCGGCGGCGATGATCCCCGTGACCACCCCCAATACCCCGTATTCCAGCACGAAAGCGGTGACGATGCGCCGCCGGGTGGCGCCCAGAACCTTGAATACCACAGCATCGTAAACCCTTCGCCGGTGCCCGGCGGCGATGGTGCCGGCCAATACCAGCACCCCGGCGATCAGGGCGATGGCCGCCGATCCCCGGACGGCGGTTCCCACCCCGGCCAGGATTCGCGATGCCGCTTCCAGCGCTTCGCGCACCCGGATGGCGGTGACGTTGCGGAAATCCTTGGCGATGGCGTTTTCCACCGCCTCTTCGGTGTCGGCAGGGGCGTTGATGGCGGCGATGTGAGTATAAGGCGCGCCTTCCAGGACGCCAGGGGCGAAGATGATGGCGAAATCGAAGCGCAGGCTGCGCCAGTTGATGCGTCTTGTGTTGGCGATGGTGGCTTCGATGTCCCGGCCGAGGACGCTGAGGGTCAGGGTATCGCCGATGCCGACGCCGAACCCCCGGGCCAGTTCGGCGTCCAGGGAAATGGCCGGCGGTCCCGAATAATCGACGGGCCACCATTCCCCGTCGACGATTTCAGCGTGCTCCGCCGGGCGGGCGGCGAAGGTCAGCACCCGGTCGCCGCGCACCGCCCAGGCCACATGGGGGTCGATATCCACCTGTTCCACCGGCACGCCGCCGATGGCGGTAATGCGGCCCCTGAGCGTCGGCATGCGTTGCAGGCCGCTGGTGCCGGGAACGGCGGTCACGGTGGCGTCGAAGGCCTCCACCTGTGGGGGCTGGATATCGAGGAAGAACAGCGCCGGCGCGCTTTCCGGCAGGTTGCTGGTAATCTCGCGCTTGAGGTTGCCTTCGATCAGCCCAATGGCGACGAGGACCGAAACCCCCAGCCCCAGGGACAACACCACCCGCATGGTCGCCGCGTCGGGCCGGTAGAGGTTGGCCTGCACCAGGCGCCAGACCGGATTGCGGGGCCGGGGCAGGCGGCGGGCCACGTCCACCACCAGATTGGCGCCCAGGCGCAGGGCCAGCAGGGTAATCATGGCGCCGCCGACGAACCACAGGGCAAAGCCCCGGTCGCTGGCGGTAAATACGGTCAGCAGGGCCAGGGCCAGGACGCCGGCGCCCATGGCGGCGACCGCCTTTCGGCCAGCCCGGACATGAGAAGGTGCCACCCGGTCGCGGAAAAGGGAGGCGGCGGGAATGGCGCTGGCCCGGGCCAGGGGCCACAGGGTGAAGGTTATCGCCGTGATCAGGCCGAAGGCGGCGGCCTTCCCCACGGGTTCCAGGTAAAACCCGCCGATCGGCTGCACCGGCAACTGTCCGGACAGGGCGCCCAGCACCGCCAGGGGGACGAAGACTCCAACCCCCAGGCCGATGAGGATGCCGCCCAGGCCGAGGACCAGGATCTGCAGCAGGTAAATCCTGAACACCAGGCCGCCGGGCGCGCCCAGGCATTTGAGGGTGGCGATGGTGGCGGTCTTGCCGTCCAGGTAACTGCCGACGGCACCGCTGACGCCGATGCCGCCGACCAGCAACGCCGTCAATCCGACGAAGGTGAGGAACAGGGTCATGCGGTCGATGAACCGGCGTACGTTGGGGGCGGCGCCGTCGGCGCCCCGTACCCGCCAGCCGGCCTTGGGGAAGGCTTCTTCGATATCCTCGATCCACGCCTTGTCCCCCACCCCTGGCGGCAGGATGGCCCGGTAGTGAAAATGCACCTGGCTGCCCGGCTGCACCAGCCCGGTTTGCGCCAGGGCCTGGCTGGAAATCATCACCCTGGGGCCGAAGCTGAGGATGCCGGCCACCCGGTCCGGTTCCCGGGTAATGACCGCCTTGATGCGGAAGCGGGCATCGCCGATGCGGACCCAATCGCCCACTGCCAGTCCCAGCCGGGACAGCAGGTTGGCCTCGGCGGCGGCGCCCCAACCGTCGCCATCCGGGGCAAGGATCTGATCGAGCGGCAGGGGTGGCTCGGCTTCCAGCGCGCCAACCAGGGGATAGAGGCCGTCCACCGCCTTCAGTTCGACCATCGCCCGTTGGCTTCGTCCCGGTGTGGGTTTTGGCGCTGAACCTGCATCCGGCTGGGCCATGGCGCGCATGCCCGCCGTTTTGGATAGGGCCTGGGTGTTGGCTTCCAGGTAGGCCAACTGCCGGTCCGTGGCCGGGGTGTGTTGCAGGGCCAGGTCCACGTCGCCTCCCAGCAGCTTTCGCGAATCGGCCTGCAACCCGGCGACGATGGACGAACTCAGGGAACCGACCCCGGCGATGGCGGCAACGCCCAGGGCCAGGCAGGCGATGAAGATTCGAAACCCGTGGACGCCGCCCCGCAGTTCCCGCCGGGCTATGGCCCAGGCCAGCACCAGTTGATTTTTCTGAACCGCCCCTTGGCCGGTCATTCGCCGCTTTCCCGCCCGCCGTCGGCGACGCGGCCGTCGGCCAGGTGGATCATGCGGCTGCACCGTTCCGCCAGTTCGGGCTGGTGGGTGACCAGGATCAGGGTTGTGCCGCGGCGCTGGTGCAGGTCGAACAGCATGTCCATCACCACCCGCCCGGTGGCGCTGTCCAGGTTGCCGGTGGGCTCGTCGGCCAGCAGCACGGCGGGTTCGGTAACGAAAGCCCGGGCCAGGGCGACCCGTTGTTGTTCGCCGCCGGAAAGCTGGCCCGGATAGTGGCGGATACGGTGGCCCAGCCCCACCGCTTCAAGCTGTTCCCGGGCCAGGTCAAAGGCGTTCGCCTTGCCGGCGAATTCCAGGGGGATGGCGACGTTTTCCAGGGCGTTCATGGTCGGCACCAGATGGAAATTCTGGAACACGATGCCCACCCGGTCGCGGCGGAAAAGGGCCAGCGCGTCTTCGTCCATGCGGCCCAAGTCCGAGCCCGCCATCACCACCCGGCCCGAAGTGGCCCGTTCCAAGCCCGCCAAGACCATCAAAAGGCTGGTCTTTCCCGACCCGGACGGCCCCACAAGGCCCACGGTTTCGCCACTTTCGACGTCGAAACTGATGCCCTGAAGGATATTGACCCGGCCCGCGTCGCTGGGCAACCTCAGGTGAAGATCGTCAAGCAGAATGGCGGGGCCGCCATGACCATTACGCGTACAATCACTCTTATAATCATGCGTACTATTGGGTTCCGCCATTCAGCCCCCGGATACAAGCGACAAGGAAATATGGATCACAAAAAGCTCTCTACCCGATATGGCCTCAACCGATGGTTTGTCAAACCGATTGGGCCGATTGTGATCCTCGCTGCGTTGACGGTTTCGTCGCCCGCCTCGTCGCCCGCCTCGTTGCCTGCCCGGGCCGGGGAAACCTTCCGTATCCTGGCCTACGGCGACAGCCTGACCGCCGGATACGGCCTGTCCCGTGCCGATTCCTTTCCCGTCCGGTTGCAAGAGGCGCTGAACGATGAGGGTTTCCGGGTCGAAATCACCAACGCCGGCGTTTCCGGCGACACCACCACCGGTGGGCTGGCCCGCCTGGATTGGGCGCTGGCGGCCACCGGCGGCGCCCCACCTCAAATGGTGATCCTGGAACTGGGCGCCAACGATGGCTTGCGCGGCGTCGATCCGCCGTTGACCTTCGCCAACCTGGACAAATTGATCGGGCGCTTCAAGGAGTTGGAAATCCGGGTGCTGCTGACCGGCATGAGGGCGCCGCCCAACCTGGGCAGAGGGTATACGGTCCAGTTCAACGCCATCTTTCCCCGGCTGGCGGAAAAACACGGCGTCGCCTTTTACCCGTTTTTCCTGGAAGGGGTCGCGACCAGGCCGGAATTGAACCAAGCGGACGGCCTGCATCCTAACGCCGAAGGCGTAGGGGTCATCGTCAGGGGCATCCTGCCCAAGGTCGCGGCCATGGTCAGGGCGTTGACCGGCGAGCGGCAATAGCGGGTTCAATTGTGCCCACCTCAAGTACAACTTGGCTCTCCTTTTACCGTTGGCGGCATTGTGCTTGGAGAGGGCGCTTCCAGTCGGTAGAATCCAAACCATGGATACCTATGAGTTGAGTGGACGGCGCCTGTCGGTGAATAAAGGAACTCCGGGCCGGTGAAGATATTCCCGGTCGCCCACGTCGCCGCCGAAGATTGGGCCCACGCCGCCAAGGCCTGCACGGACCGGTTGGCGGACCTGCCGCCCGAGGCCAACTTAGGCTTCGTTTACGCCACCGATGAACTGGCCGAGGATTTTTCCAGCATCCTCACCTACCTGCGCCAAAAGACCCATATCGATCATTGGGTGGGCAGCGTCGGCATGGGTATTTCCGCCGGCGCCACTGAATATTTCGATTGCCCGGCGCTGGCGGTGATGGCGGCGCAGGTGGCGGAGGAATCGTTCCGCGTCGTTCCCAGCATCAGTGAAAGCACCGATCAGCTGTCCGAAGACCTGAAGGACTGGATCGGCAGGTCATCGCCGGTGTTCGGCATGGTCCACGGTGACCCCAACAACCCCAAGACGCCGGAATTGATCGACGACCTGGCCCGGATCACATCGGGGTTCCTGGTCGGCGGGCTGACCTCGTCCCGGTCCTCATGCCATCAGGTGGCGGACCGCATTACCGGCGGCGGCTTGTCGGGGATTTTGTTTTCGCCGGAGGTGGAGGTGGCCACGGGCCTGAGCCAGGGGTGCCAGCCCCTGGCCGAAAGCCACGTGATCTCGGATTGCCTGGACAATGTCATCATCGGCCTGGACGGCGAGCGCGCCCTGGGTGTGTTCAAGCAGGACATCGGCGAAACCCTGGCCACCGACCTGAGCCAGGTCGCAGGGCAGATTCACGCCGCCCTGCCCATCGAGGGCTCGGATACCGGCGATTACCTGGTGCGCGATCTGGTCGGCATCGACACGGCCCGGGGGTGGCTGGCCATCGCCGGCGCCATAGAACCGGGGGACCGGGTGTTGTTCGTCCGCCGCGATCCGGAAACCGCCGCCCGGGACCTGACCGAACAGATGGATAAACTGAAGCGCCGCCTGCCCCATCCGCCGAAAGGCGGGATATACGTTTCCTGCATCGCCCGGGGTCCCAACATGTTCGAGGAGGCGGGCCGGGAGCTGGCGCTGGTGCGCGAAGGATTGGGCGATTTTCCCCTGGTCGGATTTTCCGCCGGCGGGGAAATTTCCAACAGCCGGCTTTATGCCTATACGGGCGTGCTGACCCTGTTCCTTTAACGCTTTTGAATAACGAATGCCGCGAATGGAATCATGCGCCTTTTTATCGGCATAGCCCTGCCCGGCGAAGTACGCCAGCGGCTGGCCGGGCTTTGTTCGGGCCTGCCCAACGCCCGCTGGGTGGAACCGGCCAACATGCACATCACGTTGCGCTTCATCGGTGAAGTTCCGGGTGACCAAGCCGACATCCTGCATCAAACCCTCGGCGGCATCGAAGCCCCCGCCTTCACCCTGACCCTTGCCGGCCTGGGATCCTTCGGTTCGGCGCGCAAGGTACGTGCCCTGTGGGCGGGGATCGCCGCCAATCCCAGCCTGGTCCACCTTCAGGAAAAAGTGGAATCGGCGGTGGCGCGGGCCGGGTTCGAGCCGCGGGGCCGCAAGTTCAAGCCCCACGTCACCATCGCCCGCCTGAAGGGAACGCCGGCGGACCGGGTCGGAGAATACCTGGAACAGGGCGGCGCCTTCAGGGCCGGGCCGTTTACGGTTTCCGCCTTTACCCTTTACCGCAGCCATCTGGGCCACAAGGGCGCCCATTACGAATCCCTGGCTGAGTACCCTTTGGGGAACGTTTAAGCGCCCAGCACTTCGGGCAGGTCCGCCATGGCGTGGAAGACCCGGTGGGCGCCGGCGGCCAGCAGCATTTCACCGTGGCCGGGGCCGGCGTGGCTGGCGCCGCAAAAGCCCAGCACGGTCATGCCGGCGGCCCGCGCTGCCTGAATACCGGGAGGGCTGTCCTCGACCACCGCCGCGTCCTCGGGCCGCACGTTCATTTGTTCCGCCGCGTGGAGAAACAGGTCCGGTGCCGGCTTGCCGCGGGCGACCATCGCGGCGCTGAACAGGTGCGGTTCGAAATAGGGCAGCAGGCCGGTGATGGCCAGGGAATTGACGATTTTTTCCGGCATGCCCGAGGACGCCACGCAGCGGGGAAGGGCGATGGCTTCGAGGGCGTCTTCGACGCCGGGGATGGCTTCGAGTTCTTCCCCGAAGGCGATCAGGTCACGGGCACGGATCTGTTCGGCGAAATCATCGGGCAGGGGAGGGCCGCCACCGGATTCGACCAGGTCCCTGACCGCGGCAAGGCTCAGGCCGGCGAAGCGGGCGATGCAGTCTTCCGCCGTTGCCGGATGGCCCCAGCCGGTCATCAGTTCGGCAAGGCCCCGGTTGGCGATCATCTCGCTGTCCACCAGCACGCCGTCGCAATCGAAGATCACCAATTTTTTCAGCATCCGAATTTTCCCAATGCGTTTTCCACCGAACCGACGTAAGAGCCGCCGAACAGGCGCACGTGAACCAGCAGGGGATAAAGATTGTAAAGATCGCAGCGTTCCTCGAAGAAGCCCGGGCGCAGGGGCCGCAATTCCCGGTAAGCGTTGAAGAAGGGTTCACCGAAGGTGCCGAAGAGGGTGGCGAAGGCCAGTTCGATTTCCCCATCGCCGAAATAGATGGCCGGATCGATGAAGCCGGCGATGCGGCCCGAATGGCAAAGCACGTTGCCCGTCCACATGTCCCCGTGCAGTAGCGAGGGCCGGGCCGGTTCTTCAAGCCATTGCCCTAGCCGCCCGCACAGGGTTTCCAGCCGCCCCATGAGCCGCGACGGCAGGCGGCCGGCGTCCAGGGCCTGGCGTCCCATGTGCAACAGCCGCTGGTCGCGGAAGAAATCGACCCAGCGCGGCGTCCACGGGTTGGGCTGGTGCAGGCCGCCGATCAGGGTATCGCGTTCAAAGCCGAAGGCCTCCCCGCTGACGTCATGCAAGGCGGCGACAAGACCGGCGGCGTGTTCCTGGGCCGCGGCGGTAAGGCCGCCGGAGGTTTCGATGTAGGTCATCAACAAAAACCGGTCTTCGGCGTGCAGCACCCGGGGCACGGGGAGTGCGCCGTGTTCGGCCAGGTAGCCGAGCATGAACCCTTCCAGGTCCAGGCCGCCACCGGGATCGCCGACCTTGGCCACCAGGATATTGCCGTCATCCAGGTCCACCCGGCAGACATCGGCGACACAGCCGCCGCCCAGGGGCGCGAAGCGGCGCGGCCGGGCGCCGTTGAACCGTTCGCCGGCAATTCGGGCGATGGCCTGTTCCGCCTGCCGGCCGATCATATCAGAGGTGATTTTCGCGGATGTGGGCCAACAGGCCCTCGGACGCCTGTTCCACCAGGTCGAGGACCTCGTCAAACCCCCGGCCGCCGCCGTAATAGGGATCGGGGACATCGCGCCGCCCGGCGCCGGGAGCGAATTCCAGGAACAGCCTGAGCCGGTGTTCCTCGCCGCTGGGACACAAGGCCGCCAGCAGGGCGCGGTTGTCCGGGTCCATGGCGATGACGTAATCGAAACGGGCGAAATCCGCCGCCGTCGCCTTTCTCGCCCGCTGGCCGCTTAAATCCACGCCCCGTTCGCGGGCCGCCGCCTGGGAGCGGGAATCCGGCGGCTCGCCCACGTGGTAGGCGTGGGTGCCGGCGGAATCGATGGCGATCCTGTCGGCCAGGTTCTCCCGCTCGACCAGGGCGCGGAAGACCCCTTCCGCCGTCGGCGAGCGACAGATGTTGCCCATGCAGACGAATACAACGCCGATCAAGAACTGTCCCTCAATGGCTTTCCCCAATTGGCCACTCCATGACGGGTTGGGCTATGATCGTCCCACCCACCGCCAATGACCTTTATACAGGCAACCGTGAAAAAGAACCGCCAAAACATCGTCATTCTGACCGGCGCCGGCATTTCCAAGGAATCGGGGCTGGATACCTTTCGCGACGCCGATGGCATCTGGGCCAAGGTGCGCATCGAGGACGTGGCGACGCCGGAAGCCTTCGCCCGCGACCCGGAAGCGGTGCACGCCTTTTACAACGCCCGGCGGAGCCGCCTGGCGTCGGGGACGGTGCGGCCCAACGCCGCCCACGCGGCCCTGGCCCGGCTGGAAGCGGAATGGGCGGGGGAAGTGTTCATCGTCACGCAGAATATCGATGACCTGCACGAGCGGGCGGGCAGCCGCAACCTGCTTCACATGCACGGTGAATTGCTGAAGGCGCGCTGTGCCGCCTGCGGCCATGTGGTGGAATGGCGCCGGGACCTGGGCCGCGAGCACGCCTGCGGCGCCTGCAAATCGGTGGGCGGCCTTCGTCCCCATGTGGTGTGGTTCGGCGAAATGCCCTTGGATATGGAGCGCACTTACGAGGCGCTCAACCAATGCGCCTTGTTCATTTCCATCGGCACGTCGGGCAGTGTCTATCCGGCCGCCGGTTTCGTCCGCCACGTGCGCATGGCCGGCGGCGCCCGGACGGTGGAACTCAACCTGGAGCCATCGGAGGGCGCCAGCCTGTTCGCCGAGACTCTCCATGGCCCAGCGACGAAAGTGGTGCCGGCGTTCGTCGGGCGAATCCTGGCGGAGGGATGGTGAGCGGCCCCCATGCCCTGCTGCCAGACCTGCTGCCAGACCTGCTGGAAGAAATCAGTGCCTGCGCCCTGTGCGCCGAACACCTGCCCCTGGGGCCCAGGCCGGTCCTCCGGGCCGCCGCCTCCGCCCGCCTGCTGATCGTCGGCCAGGCGCCGGGGACGCGGGTCCATGAAACGGGGATCCCGTGGAACGATCCGTCCGGCGACCGGCTTCGCCGGTGGCTGCGAATGGAGCGGGAGACCTTTTACGACGCCAAGCGCATCGCCATTATCCCCATGGGGTTTTGCTATCCGGGCCGCGACGCGCGTGGCGGCGACAACCCGCCCCGGCCCGATTGCGCCCGCCGCTGGCATGAAGCCCTCGCGGCCCACCTTCCCCATATCCAACTGACCCTGTTGATCGGCGCCTACGCCCAGAAACATTACCTGGGTGAAAGGGTGAAAGGGAGCCTGACCGAAACCGTGCGCGCCTGGCTGGAATACGCCCCCCGCTTCCTGCCCCTGCCCCATCCCAGTTGGCGCAACACCGGCTGGCTTAAAAAGAACCCGTGGTTCGAGGCCGAACTGGTGCCGGAGTTGAGAAAGAGGGTGGAGGCGATTTTAGGGTAGGGGGTTAATATGTTGATATTAATGGAGTATTCTTCGTTTGTTAATTTCAGCCAGTTAATTGACTGAAATATTCCAGGTTGCCTGCCACTCGCCATTGTCATCCCGGACGTTATGTTAAGCCCTGAAGACCGAAGGCCTTAATGTGGCGAAACTTGCGATCCGGGAACCAGGGCAGAAAACTCGAACCAGGAGGACTGGGTACCGGATAGTGCGCTTTACCAACCAATTCCCACTGGAATTGGGGAAAACCGGCGGACCGTATGATGATCGTCAACTGGAAAATCCAGGCCGAGGGGATTTGGAAGTCTTTCCGCTAACCCCCAACCTTCTTCGCCAGCCGCAGCCTGAGCGCGTTCAGTTTAATGAACCCTTCGGCGTCTTTCTGGTCGTAAACCGAGTCCTCCTCGAACGTCACCACTTCTTCCGAATAGAGGCTGTTGGGGGACTTGCGGCCGGTGACCAGGGTGTTGCCCTTGTAAAGTTTCATCCGAACCGTTCCCGTCACCCGCCGCGACGCCTGGTCGATGGCCGCCTGCAGCATTTCCCGTTCGGGGGCGAACCAGAAGCCGTTATAGATCATTTCCGCATAGCGGGGCATGAACTCGTCCTTCTGGTGCGCCGCGTTCCGGTCCAGGGTCAGGCTTTCCATGGCCCGGCGGGCATGGAGCAGCACGGTGCCGCCTGGCGTTTCGTAAACCCCCCGGTTCTTCATGCCGACGAAACGGTTTTCCACCATGTCCAGGATGCCGATGCCGTTGCGCCCGCCCAGATCGTTGAGCCTGGTCAGCAGGGCCGCTGGCGACAGGGCCTCGCCGTTGACGGCGACGGGGTCGCCGGCTTCACAATCGATGGTGATTTCCTCCGCCGTGTCGGGGGCCCGCCACGGCGGTGTGACGCGGGTCAGAACGTGATCCCAGTCGGGTTCCACCCACGGGTCTTCCAGCGCCTTGCCTTCCGATGAAATGTGCAGAAGGTTGGCGTCCTGGGAAAAGGGCGCTTCGCCCCGCTTGTCCCGGGGGATGGGGATCTGGTGGGATTCGGCGTAATCCACCAGCCGGGTGCGCGACGTCAGGTCCCATTCCCGCCACGGCGCGATAATCTTGATATCCGGATTTAGGGCGTAATAGCTGAGTTCGAACCGGACCTGGTCGTTGCCCTTGCCGGTGGCGCCGTGGGACACCGCGTCGGCCCCCACTTCCCTGGCGATTTCAATCTGGCGCTTGGCGATCAGCGGCCGGGCGATGGAGGTTCCCAGCAAATAAGTGCCTTCATAAAGGGCGTTGGCGCGGAACATGGGAAAGACGAAATCACGGACGAATTCCTCGCGCAGGTCCTCGACGAAGATTTCCTGGATTCCCAGCATTTCGGCCTTGGCCCGGGCCGGTTCCACCTCTTCGCCCTGGCCGATGTCGGCGGTGAACGTGACCACCTCGCAGCCGTAGGTATCCTGCAGCCAGCGCAGGATAACCGATGTATCCAACCCGCCCGAATAGGCGAGGACGACTTTTTTTACCGCATCGCTCATGAGTGAAATCCTTGACGAAAATAGCCAAAAAAGCAGGAAGCGGGCGCAGTATAGGGAACGGGATTAAGGGTGCAAGCCTAGTGAATAGCCGGCGGGTTCAAGTGTCCAGCCAGGGCTCCAGGAGTTGCTCCAGGGCTTCGAAGGGCTGGTAGCCGACGGTGAGGAAAGCATAGCCGCTTTCATCCCGCACCACCACGGTGGGAAAACCGGTGACGCCGAGCTTGCGGGAAAGGCGGAAATCATCCTTGGTCCGGTCGATCATCTCTTCCGATGGGAAAGCCTCGGCGAAGGCGTCCCCATCGACGCCCACCGACCGGGCGGCGGCGGCGAGTTCACCGGTCGTGGTGATGTCCCGGTTTTCCACGTAAAAGGCCCGGTGCAGGGCCTCGAACATGGGCAACACCGCATCGGGGTTGAGCGTGCGTACGGTGACCACCGCCCGGCAGGCGGGCTCGGTGTCGTAAACGAAATTGTCCCGGTCAAAAAGGCCGAAGGCAAAGGGCTGGCCCGAGGCCTGGTTCACCTGTTCCCAGTGGTGGCGGATGGAACCCTTCATGGATCGGTCCATGACTTCGGTAGTGCCGGGGCGCAGGCCGCCGACGACCACGGAAAGGGACGCGCGGCCCCGCACCCTTTCGCTCAAGGCGTTGATCACCGGCGAGAAACCCCAACACCATGAACACATGGGATCGGCTACATAGATAACGTGCTTGCCGGGGGCCTGTTCAGGGGCCTGTTCGTTGAGCGGGTTGTTCATGGCGGCGATGATAACAGAACCTGGAAAATAACGCCGCCCCGCGGGGGATCACATTCAAGCGAGGCGGCATATAGGATTGTAGCGGACGGCCAGAACCTCAGGACGATAAGGAGTTCAGGCGGCGTTGGCCTTTTCGGTTTTCGGCGCCTGCCAGCGGAAGGGCGCGAAAGCTTCATCCAGCGGCGTCCCGGCGAAGTGGTTCATATAGTTGCTGAGGGTCTTGAGGGACGTGGCCAGGGCCACTTCCAGCACATGCGCCCGGGTGTAGCCCGCCGCCATCAGGGCCTTGATTTGATCATCCGAAACGTTGCCGCGAAGGCGAACCATCGATTGGGTAAACGTGTGCAGGGCCGCCATTTTTTTATCCTCGATCGGCGTTCCGTCACGCACGGCGTTGATCGTTCCTTCATCCAGCTTGGCCATCCCGGCGACCATGGTATGGGCGGAGACGCAGTATTCACAGCCGTTTTCGGCGCTGACCGTCAGCAGCATGAGTTGAATTTCGTCGGCGGCGAAGGAACCCCCGGCAAGGGTTTCGGTCAATTGCACGTAGGCCTTGAGCGCCGCCGGCGACTCGGCGAAGGTGGCGTAAATGTTGGGCAGAAAGCCGAACCGCTTCACCACGGCATTGAGGATTTCCCGGGAACCTTCGGGCGCGGTGTCGATGGTGTGCAGCTGAAAATCGCTCATGAGCATAAATCTCCGGTAAAAGCCATATATATTGGAACGTATGTTCCAATTTTAGGCGTTGGTTATATCCGGCCCTCATAATTCGCGTCAACCTATTCTTGAATTATCATTCCAATAAGGAGCCCGCCAGGAATGGAAGGGCGGGCAGGCACGGTCAATCAAGGAGCGAAACGGCCGTATCGGCAATATCGCGCAAGGCTCTGCGGCCCGGCCTGATTTTTGACATCGCCTGGATGCCCTGAAGGGTGGCGACGAAAAACCGGGCCAGGGTACGGGGCCGGCGGGTCGGCGGGAATTCACCGCAAGCCTGGCCACGGCGGATCAGAATGCAAAAGGCGTCCTCGATCCGGCGCAATCCATCGTTCATCTTCGTCGCCAGCCGGTCGTTGCGGGAACAAAGTTCGGTCAAGGTGTTGGTCCACAAGCAACCCCGCTGGCCCCCTTCGGCGGAACCGGTTTTTACCACGGTATCGAAGAACTTTTCGATCTCTTTCCGGGGATCGCCGGTTTTGGCGTTCTCGACTAGGTGCCGTGCCGGTGTCTGCGCGATATATTGGGCGACCGCCTCGTCGAACAGGCCGGCCTTGTCGCCGAAGGTGTCGTAAATTGAACCCCGGTTGATGCCCATGGCATCGACAAGGTCCTGGATCGAGGTCGCCTCGAACCCCTTGGACCAGAATACCTCGATCGCCCTGCCGACAACGGTATCACGGTCGAATTCCTTGGTGCGCGCCATGGCCCATTCCTTCCCGCTCCTGGCGCAGGATACCCTTTCTTGAACGGCGGTTCAAGAAAGGGGTTGCCGCCGAAGAGCAAAGCGCACCTGGGAAAAGCCCGGGCCATGCCGGATTATCCATGGCTAACCGGCGGGCATCATTTCGGCGAATTGCTTCCGCACCTCCTTTGGGTCTTGGAGCAACTGGGCATAGACGCCGGTCGACATGTCGTCAGTGAAAACATCCTCGGTACCCTCGGCCACCGCTTTCAACACCGTATTCGCGACCTGGGACGGCGGCGACCGCACCGCCCAGGGTTTCCGGGTTGCGTGCCGTCGTGTACACCCGCTTGGCGCCGCCATCCAGCAAAGCCTGAACAAAAGCCATGCCGACGCCCCGATTGGTGCCGGTGACCAGCGCGGTGGAATTTTCAATTCTCATGGGGAGTCTTTTTTTTCTTAATTGTTAAATGATCGTTCTATAATTTATCCGGAAAACAGCTTTCCGCTGGGATTTGGTCAACGGATTATTAACCGAACGTTCAACAAAAATATGGGTTGGAGAAAAAAATGACCGGAATTGGATGGGCTTCTCGGCGCCGGTGCTTAGTCCAGGGTCGAAATGGCCATGTCGGCGATGGACTGCAGGACGTCCCGGTCCGGGTCTATCCTGGCCCGGGTGCTCATGCCCAGGATGCAGGCGTTCAGGAACCGGCCCATGGCCCGGGCATCCCGCCAGCGGACGATTTGGCCGTTTCCCTGGCCCCGTTCCACCAGCCGGGTCAGGGCGTCCTCCAACAGGTGGGAGTTCAGGGAAACCTTGTCCGCGACCTTTCGCGTACGGCCTTCGCCCGCCGAATTGACCATCAGGCAACCCCGGTGGGCGTTGACGGTGACGCCGGCTTCCACCGCCTGGCGGAACAGGCCTTCGATTTCCGCCCTGGGGGATGCGGTTTCGGCCGTGGCGATGATCCGGCGGACGGCGGAATCGGCCAAATAATGCTCAATTACCGCCTCGAACAACCTCGCCTTGTCGCCGAAGGCATGATAGATGCTGCCCCGGTTGACGCCCGTCGCCTCCACAAGATCCTGGATCGACGCCGCATCGTAGCCTTTGTCCCAAAAAACCTGCATGGCCTTGTCCAGCAGGTCGTTTCGGTCAAATGCCTGTGGCCGCCCCATGAGCCAATGCTCCTCTGGATGG
>JAJRSS010000190.1 GCA_024278615.1 Alphaproteobacteria bacterium | reverse complement strand
GCTATTGGGGAAGGCGGTTCTGGGCGCGGGGATATTTCTCGTCCACCAGCGGCAATGTCACTGACGATATCATACTTCAGTATCTGGAGATCCGCTCCAATAGGAAACCTACCGGCGTCAGCCGGTAGTGGTTTAGTTTCCGGCATCCCCGCACTCCCTATGTATGAACGAATCCGTCGGCGCCTTGGGACAACCGCAGGCCCGCGATGAAATTGGCAAGCAGGGTTTCGGTCATTTCCCGCACCGATGTTGACGTCACGACGCTCAATTTTCCGGTTTGGTAGAGGGAACAAATACCATGGAGGCTGGCCCAAAGAACGCAGGCGGCATCGCGTTTTTGATTTTGGCGATCTTCTGCGAACAGGGGCGACAACGCGTTTTCGACCAGGCCGAGAACCTTGTCCACCTTCCGGGCATACCAATCCGGAAGTTCTTTGTCGTCTGGAAGCTTATGCTCGAACAGCAAATGCCAGAGGCTGGAGTGGTCCGTAAGAAATTCCAGATAGGCATTCAGCATTCTGCTTAGCACTTCTTCAGGCGACCCCGCGCCAGGGTTCAAGGACAATCGATGGCAGAGGTCGTCCAGCGTCCGGGCGTTGAGATGAACGATCAGATCGTCCAGATTGCCGAAAAGGTTGTAAAGCGTCCCCGGCGCATACCCCATGGCGCCCGCCACTTTGCGGGCCGTCAGGGCGGAAAGGCCGTCTTCGTCAACGATTCGCCGCGCCGCGTCCAAGGCCAATTCGCAAAGTTCTTCACGGCTGTGATCGGACCTTCGCCCCATTGTCGTCTCTCCCGAAAAGTTTAAAAATAAACAATGTTCAAAATTTATATTGACCGCCGTTCAATTTCAAGGTATATTTTATGAACGATGTTCAATAATTTGGCTTCAATGACGGAATATTAACAGGTGATAGGGAAATCGGTCGTTTTTCGCCAATAAATTGAACATTGTTCATTAACTGTTGAACCCGAAGGAGGACGCCATGTTTAAGCAAAGTATTCACAAGCTGACACTAGCCATTTTCGGCTTTGTCGTCGCCTTGGCGATGCTGTCATTCAACGGAAACCCTGCCGCCGCGGCGGGATTGTTGTCTCCCGCCGACGGCAGTAAACCGGCCCTGCTGATCAAGGACCATTCGGTCAAGGTGGTGATTGAGGATGGCTATGCCCTGACCACGGTGGAGCAGGTATTTCACAACCCTTATGGGGCGGAATTCGAAGCCATCTATTCCTTTCCCATCCCCGAGAAAGCGGCGGTGGCCGAATTCACCTACTGGATCGATGGCAAACCGGTCAGTGGTGAGGTCCTGCCCAAGAAGCAGGCCCGCCAGGTCTACGAAGAAGAAAAGGCGGCCGGCCGCCAGGCTGGCCTGACGGAACAGGACGGCTATAAGACGTTCGACATTTCGGTCTGGCCTGTAGAGCCCGGCAAGGATACGCGGATTCGCCTGACCTACATCCAGCCCGCCCACGTGGATACCGGTGTTGGACGGTACGTCTATCCCCTGGAAGAGGGAGGCGTCGATGAAGAAAAGCTCTCATTCTGGACCGCCAACGAAAAGGTAACGGGCCGGTTCAGTTTCGATCTTCTTTTGCGTCCCGCTTCCGCAGTGGAGGCGGTGCGTCTGCCCAGCCATCCTTCGGCGGTTGTGACCGAATCCGCGACCGGCGAATGGCGCGTGCACATGGATAACGGCGCCGGTGCTCCGGTCGCGGAAGAAGGGACCGCAACCCCCGCTCCCTCCGCCAAGGGTTTCCGATTGGATACGGACGTCGTCGTCTATTGGCGTCATCAACCCGGATTGCCGGAGTCCATCGATCTGGTGCCCTACAAGGAGGCATCGGTTTCCCGGGGCACCTTCATGTTGGTCCTGACCCCCGGAGACGACCTCAAACCGATTACCGGAGGCCGGGACTGGGTTTTCGTGCTTGATATCTCCGGTTCCATGAGCGCGAAGTACCAAACGTTGGTCGAAGGTGTCGCCAAGGGGTTGAGCAAATTCCGGCCCTAAGACCGGTTCCGCCTCGTCGTGTTTAATGGGCAGCCGGCGGAAATCGGCGCCGGTTTCGTCAATGCGACGCCGAAAAACATCAAGCAGGCCATGGCGGCCCTGCGGGCCATCACCCCGAACGGTTCAACCAATCTTTACGCCGGCCTGGAAAAAGGCCTGGAAGGGTTGGACAGCGACCGCAGCAGTGGAATCGTCCTGGTCACGGACGGGGTAGCCAATGTCGGCGTTACGGAAAAGCGGACCTTCCTGAAACTGGTCAAAAAACAGGATGTCCGGCTCTACACCATGGTCATGGGCAACAGCGCCAACCGTCCGCTTCTCAAGGCCATCAGCAAGGAATCGGGTGGTACGGCGGTCAATGTTTCCAACAGTGACGACGTTATCGGCGCGGTGCTTTCGGCGACCAGCAAACTGAGCCACGAGGCCATGCATGACGTCAAGGTTACCATAACCGGCCTGCGCACCGCGGACATCGCTCCCGAAAGCATCGGCAGTCTTTATCGGGGGCAACAATTGGTCCTGTTTGGCCACTATTGGGGCAAGGGTGAAGCCGGTGTGCGGTTGAGCGCAAAGGTATCCGGCAAGCCGGTCACTTACTATTCCCGTTTCACCTTTCCCGATGTAGCGACCCTCAATCCAGAGGTCGAGCGGCTGTGGTCTTACGCCGCCATCGAGGACCTGATGCAGCAAATGGATATCTTTGGCGAAGATGCGGATACGAAGCAGGCGATTACCGACCTTGCCGTCGAGGGTGGCCTGGTAACCCCCTATACGTCCATGGTGGTGGTACGTGAAGAAGTATACGCTGCACGCGGCATCGACCGGGACAATGCCCGGCGCTTGGAAAAAGAACAGCAGGCACAGGCACAGCGCAAATCCCAACCGGCGCGGTCCCGCCGCGTCGACCAAACGGCCGCCGCCTTCAATGGTCCGCAACCGTCCTATGGCAACAACGGGAACGGCGGGAGCAGTGGCGGCGGTGCGCTCGGTCCGTTTGACGCCATCCTGATGCTGAGCTTCGTGGCGATGGTCTTCCTGCTTCGCCGCCGACAAGGGAGGACCCCGGCGTGAATTCGATGGCGACCACTCTTGTGAACCATGGCGGCCTCAGGCCGCCATGGTTCACCCTTTCCGTTACGGCGGTATTGCTGATGCTGTTCGGTCTCGCGGGACCTGTCCCCGAAGGTCTGATTTATGACCGTGCTGCGATCATGTCGGGGGAATTTTGGCGGTTGATCACCGCGCATCTTGTCCATACCGATACCGGCCATTTGGCCTGGAATGTCGGGGCATTTCTTGTTTTGGGCACGGTGCTGGAACGGGAGTTCCGCCTTCCCACGCGCATTCATCTCACCGTATTGGGCCTGGGGGCTTTGGCCGTTGACGCCTGGCTTTGGTGGGGGATGCCGGAGGTCACTCGATATTGCGGCATCTCGGCTGTCCTGAACACTCAATTCGGGGCAGCCGCCATTCTGCTTTGGTCTACAACGAAGTCCCCCCTGGCGATCCTTGTCGGACTGGGCGCCGGGCTCAAAATCGGTATGGAAATAGCGTTACAGACATCCCTGTTTACCGACACCCTTTGGCCATCGGTGCCCGAAGCTCACTTGGCAGGTCTGGCCATCGGCCTTTTATCCATGCGGGGCATGATCGGGTTCACCGGTTCCACATGCGACAAGGCGGTGGCGTTGACCCGGTGAAGGCGGCAAGAAGCCGGGGTCAGGCGCCGAACACCTTGCGCAGGATATCGGTGGTCCTTTTGGCCGGGTTCCGCCGGATGGCGGCTTCCTCCTTCGCCAGATAATAAAACAGTCCTTCCATGGCCTTCTTCACCACATAGCGGGTCAGGTCGGCCTTGACGTCGGGCACGAAGGGCACGGACTTGTAGCTGCTGATCATGGCGTCATACGACGCGATGGCGCCCACTTCGGACAGGCTTGCGTCGATTACCGGGCGCAGCTTGTCGGCCAGGGGCGGGGTCATGGTGCGCTCGAAATACCGGGTCGCCGAGTCGGGCGGGCCTTCATAAATGGCGACGGCGTCGTCCAGGGTCATCCGCGTGATCGCCTGCCAGAAGACTTCCTTGGCCCCGGGCGCCGCCGCTTCCGCCGCCCGGTTGAGGCGCGTTTCAAGATCGTCGGCCATGGACGCCAGGCCCACGGTGCGAAGTATTTTTTGAACCGACGCCAATGTATCGGGCAGGGGAATGTGAATTTCCGGGTCGCTGTTGTAGCCATCGGCCTGGCTCACCTGCCCGACCACCCTTTCCGTTCCCACCTTTAGGGCGTCACGAAGGCCGGCGGCGATCTCGCCGGTGGCGAGGGAGCCCGAGCCGGAGGAATCGGGCTCGCTTTTGACCGCGTTGCCAAGCAGGCTTTTGGCGGCGCCAAACAGGTCGGACTGGGCGACGGCCACGCCGCCAAGAAAGCCCCAGATCAGGGCCGCGAGGGCCAAAATTCGTGCAATTCCCATAACAGTTCACCTCAATCCGAAACCTGCCAGATAGCCCTCGAAACCATGGCGATCATAGCCAAATTGCACCGCCATATAATACTGGTTTTCCGCCTCAGCCTTCCCGATAGCCCAATTTTTTGTAGTAGGGCGGATTTGACGCGGGGCTGGTAGCTCCATAACCGTCGAAGCCGTTATCCCTCGCCACACGGGAATCATCTTGGAGGTCGGTGACGCGCAGCGTTTCGGCCGTTGTTTCCCTACGGATTTTTCTAATCTAAGCTCCAGCAACAGGTCGATGCCTGGATGCAGGGGGAGGGGGACACCTCCGTGTCTTTGCGGGGAAGGGGCGTTCGGAGAAAGTGTCCCGCGCACACGGAAATTCTTGAAAGCATCCCCTTCGAGATTGATGGCGGCATTGGGCCGAGGGACTTGCCTGATGGTAAAGTGTCTGATGCAAATCTGCTGAACGATTAAGCCAAAGACCCCGCTTTTACTCCTGCCATTCCACCGGAAACGGTTTTATCGGCGCCGCCATGGTCAGATCGGCCGGATGGCGGCCATCGCGGATCATCTCGATGATCTCGGGCGCCAGCCTCGAAGGTCCCGACCGCCGCGAAAGTGGGAAGCCGCCTCGCCGTTCGCTTTTCCAAGCGTTGAACACGATTAAACGACCATCGCAAATTCCGCGCCCTGACTTCTGAAGGCTGGCCCCTGAAGGCTGGCCCCTGAACGCTGGCCTCTGAACGCTGGCCTCTGAACGCTGGCCCTTCCGGTCCCCTTCCCCTAAGGTAAGCCAATCAGAAAAATGCGCTTAGGGGAGGATTTTCCGTGGTTCGGGTTGCGATAAAACGCATGTTGGGTGTGGCGGCGATCGTCGCCGCCCTGATGCCGGGTGATGCCCGGGCCGGCGACCCCGCCTTCCTGTCCATCGGCGCCGGCGCCTATGACTGGAACCGGCAGAAGGACCAGGGCGCCGAGTTCCGCTTTGAATACCGCTCGGACGCCAAGTTCTGGCAGTTGAAGCCCTTCGCCGCCGCCGCCTTCACCACCACCGGCAGCGGCTTTTTCGGCGCCGGGGTGCTGATGGACATCTATTTCGGCCGCCGGGTGGTGGTGACCCCTTCATTCGCGCCGCATTTCTATGTTGGCGGCAACGACGACCTGGACTTGGGGCACGTCATCGAATTCCGTTCCCAACTGGAAATCGCCTGGCGCTTCGACGACCGCTCGCGCCTGGGCCTCGCCGTTTCCCATTATTCCAACGCCGGGCTGGGCGACGACAACCCGGGAACGGAATCGGCGATGGTCTACTATACGGTCCCCTTCGCCTCCGCCCGGCGCATGCTTTCGGGCAACTGAGGGCCCTGTGTGCTATAAGGCGTGGTATGGGAAATCCACCGGCGCCCGTAGCTCAGCCGGATAGAGCACCAGATTCCTAATCTGGGGGTCGCAGGTTCGAGTCCTGCCGGGCGCGCCAACACCACCTACGCTATATCCCATAATATTACGTAAAAACAACCTGTTATTGAGCTATAGGGAGCTTGAGAGCGGAATCCTTGCAACATTAACCCGCGCTGGATTATCCTGTTTTTCGCTACTTACTGCTACCTATTTGCTATCTTGCCTCACGGTTAGGGCCTCAAAATCGCGAATCTGGCGACCGAGTTTAGTTGCCGTTTTAGGTAGCAGCGTCCGTTTCCAGGTAGCAAGGAACCGCAACATCAAGCGTATTTCAGGGGGGCGATGAATGGCAAAAGCGAGGCTTACAAAGAAATCGGTCGAGGCCATTGAGCCTGCTGAGAAGGAAATCATCCTATGGGATGCCGACTTGACAGGTTTCGGCTGCAAGGTGACTCCCAAGGGGCGGCGGATTTATTTCTGCTACTACCGGACCAAGGGGGGGCAACAGCGCCGCCCAACCATTGGCCGACATGATCCCTTGACCTGTGACGAAGCCCGCAACATCGCCCGCCAAATGCTGGCGGATGTAGCGACCGGAGGTGATCCGAGCGCCCAAAGACAGGAACACAGGCTCGGAGCCACCTTGGCGGGGTTATCGGAGCGCTACCTGTCTGAGCATGCGAGAGTAAAGAAAAAGCCGGGCAGCGTGGCTGAGGATGAACGCAACCTCAGCAATCATATCCTCCCGGCTCTCGGTCAGAAAAAGCTCTCGGACCTAACCCGTTCGGACGTGGCAAGATTTCATCAGTCCATGCACCGAAAGCCAGGGGCAGCCAATCGCTGCATCGCCCTTCTCAGCAAAATGTTCAATTTGGCGGAGCTTTGGGAGTTGCGTTCGGACGGCAGCAATCCCTGCCGGCATATTCAAAAATTTCCAGAGAGAAAGATTGAAAGATACCTATCGCCCGAGGAAATGGGCCACTTGGGCAAAGTGCTTGCGGACAGTGAGGCCCAAGGCTTTGAAAAACTAAGTGTGATTGCAGCGATACAGCTTCTTATTCTAACCGGGTGCCGACGCAATGAAATTCTGACCCTGCAATGGGATCATGTGGACCTGGATCATAACTGCCTTCGGCTACCTGACAGCAAGACGGGCTCAAAGGTGGTTTACTTGAACGGTGCCGCCCGAGAAGTTCTGGGCAGGCTCGAACACCTTGAAAGCAATCCATATGTGATTATAGGAGCAAAACGGGGAACGCATCTCGTGAACATCGAAAAGCCGTGGCGGCGCATTCGTGACAGGGCGGGCCTGCACGATGTTCGGCTTCATGACCTCCGGCATAGTTTCGCGAGCATTGGCGCTGCTGCCGGGCTAGGGCTTCCAATGATTGGGGCTTTGCTTGGGCACAAAGAGGCTTCAACGACTCAACGATATGCTCATCTTGCCGCCGATCCCCTTCGCCAGGCCAATGAATTGATTGGAGAGCATATAGCGACCGCTCTCAATCACAACTTGGGAGAGGGTTGAAGGTGCCCTCCCATTGGATTCGTAAGGACTACCTGCTTAACGAGGCGTTTGAGCTTGTGGGCGAACGCCTTTTCGGTACGGACTGGAGAGGATACGGAGCCGAGCTAAAAGCTCGAAAAATTGAGTCCCCTGCCGACCTGAAATCAGCGCGGAAACCGATTGAAACTGAGATTGCTGCCTGTGATGAAAAGTTGACGAACTTAAAGAATGAGGCTGCAAAAACGATCAACGAACAACGGGCTGTGGAAATTGCCACGGAACGAGAAAGTTTAATCTCAGAACGAGCGAAATTGAGAGGACACCTCGTAGAGAAACTCTCCCCCTCGGAAAGTTATGTTCGCGACTACGAAGCATATCAGCGGCGGTCCAAGGCCGAAAAAATATTGGTATCGGCTCTCTCAAGCGGGAAGATCGAGGCGTACTGCCTACATACAATGGATGTCCCTGATTTTTTTTGGCGACAAGAACGTGGGTTCCGATATGACATCAAGCTCTCAATTATTTGGATGCCACGAACCTACAGCTCGGAGCGGCGAGAAAGTGTGCGAATTCGCGATAAGAAATTCGATGTATGGCTGGACACAATCGCACCAATTGATCCATCCAAACATCCAGATTTGACGCCGGAAGATCACGCACGATATTGGTTCTCTGATATCACTAGGTCCGGCCCAAAGGAAAAAAGCCGGAATGAGTACGTGCAGGACATGATTGATCGGTATCCAGGGTTGTCTAGGAAAGCGGCGAAACGAATTTGGGAAAACGAGGCGCTACCCGATTGGAAAAAATCCGGCGCTCCGAAAAAGAATTGAACCCCCATCGGTTGTAAGCCGGTTCAATTAATTTGGGTTTCCGCTAATGCATTGAAAACGAACAATATTAATTGCACCCCTAAACAAGGGAAAAAGGGGTGCTATTAATTTTAATTGTACCGGATATTTCTCTCTGAAAATTTAATCCACCGTTCGCTCACCAACAACAAGGAGTGGTGAGCGATGACCTTTCAACATATTTCCGATAACCTCAGCCGCGATCCTGATTACCTGGACCGCTTGTTTTCCGAGAACGAGGCGGCTTCCTTTCTCGGCTATTCCATTCGAGCCTTGCAGAACTGGAGGGTGAGGGGCGGCGGCCCGAAGTTCATTCGGGTATCCAGCCGTTCGATACGGTACCGCCGGCGCGACCTGATCGAATGGGCCGAAGCGCGCTTGCAATCTAACACCTCCGAGGGAGCGGCGGCATGATAGGTCGCCATCCCCCCATTCTTTCGGCCAGCGATACCGCGCATCCCTTTCACCTGCTTTTGCCATATGCCCGGTTTTGCGAGTGTTGCGGCGTAATCGTTCCGATACGGCTTCGCCCATACCTCCTTTCCACAACCTCGCCACGGGCTCTGCTCTCTCGAGCGTCAAGGCCGCTCGCGGGGAACCGCCTGCAGGCCCGAAGGGCCGAAGGTGGGCGGAGCGCGCCTTGACGCCCCCCCGAACGCTACAGACGCGCAGGGAGGGGCGCAGCCCCCAAAAGGGGTTGCAACCCTGCCCAGCGGCGAGCGTTCTTCCCCTGGCGGTGCGTAGCACCGCTACCCCTCGTTCCTTCTTTTTGACTTCGGAATGTGACCATGGTGCACATAACGGTTTCCCGGCTGGAAAAAGTGCTACCTCACCAGGCTCCCTTGACAGATACGCAAGCAGTGTTTCCCCCCTGGCTGGAAACAACCTCCGGCGCTTTCGGTATCACCTTCGCTCAACTGCGGCCAAGATCATGCCTTGTGAGCGGGTCTGCCAATGCGGGACACGGGCGATCCTGGGACACGTGGATGTGAGACTGCAGGAAGGAAGAGCTTTTTTTGCGGGTATCGAAACTTGCGGTTCGGTTTGGATGTGTCCTGTATGTGCGGCCAAAATCGGGGAGCGAAGGCGGCGCGAGGTTGAGCTGTGCCTGGATGCCCATATCGCGACAGGCGGCAGCGTGTATATGGGCACGTTCACAATCCCGCACCATGTATTCCAAAGGGCCGATTACCTCAGGAAGGCCGTAGCGCTGTTCTGGCGCAAGATCGCGTCGGGGGCTCCCTGGCAAAGGGCAAAGGGAAGAGTGGGCCTTGTAGGCTCAATACGGGCCTTAGAGACCACATATGGGAGCAACGGTTGGCATCCACACCTGCATGTTGTGTTTTTGCTACCCGCCGGAATCGATGATGAGCGTATAAGAGAGTTCGGGGTGTTTCTTTATGAGCGTTGGGCGCGGTTCGTGCAAAAAGCCGGCTTGGGAAAGTGCAGTCTGGGCGCATTTCGTTTCGAACAAGCTCATAAGGTCAAGGAAGCTGGAGACTACATCGCCAAGTGGGGCTGCGGTGAGGAGCTGACCAAGGGCCATATGAAGCGAGCACGTGGCGGCGGGCGGTCTCCGTTGCAGCTTCTCGATGACGCCGGACGGGGTGACGCCGAGGCGGCGCGTTTGTTTCGGGAATACGCCGAAGCGTTTAAGGGAGCACGGCAACTTACCTGGTCACACGGTCTGAAAAAGAGATTTGGTATTTTCGATCAAAAGGATGAGGAACTCGCCGAACAGGAACCCATTAACGCGGAAGTCCTTGGCCAACTTCCAAGGCAAGCATTCAAACAGGTAGTCGCCCGACACCTAACGGCTCATCTTCTCGAGTATGCCGAGTCCGGAGGTTGGGCGACGGTCACTTCATGGTTGCTAAGATTGGGGATTACTTTTGACGAGCCCGCACCAACCAGCAGAAGGAAGGCCCGCCCCCCTTGGCATGAACGGGAAGGCCCCGATATATCTACATAAACCAGATCATGGTTCCGGCCTTACGTAACAACACCGGCTTCCCGTAGCGTAGCGGGACCAAATTCCCGTAGCGCAGCGGGACCAAATTCCCGTAGCGCAGCGGAGCCGAATTCCCATACGTAGCGTAGGGGGCCGGATTCCCGTTACGTAGCGTAGCGAGGGTAAATTCCCGTACCGCAGCGGGATTGAGCTCCTATTACATAGCGTAGCGAAAGTCGAATTCCCGTTACGTAGCGTGCTTAGACGGTATGGTCTGTCCGGAAGGCCTTTATATATATATCTAGTTAGATATTGATTTAGATATGCGGGTTGATGGTCGATTTTGTTGAAAAACCCCGCAGTTGAAACGGCCTATTTTACTTCCTGAGTTGTTTTCACATGGTTTGCTCTGTTGCCCGATCAGCTTGCGGGCGCTGGTTGCGCCATTGGGATCACTTTCGCCATTTTT
>JAJRSS010000189.1 GCA_024278615.1 Alphaproteobacteria bacterium | reverse complement strand
GGAACTGAATTGCACTGCCCCATGCGCACCGAAAGCGCGGCGGCTGCCGGTTATATTCGGCAGCCGCCAAGCCGGCGTCTTTCAATATGACGCCAGGGTTATCAATACCGGTACGGACGGCCGGCTTTTGCCATGACCTCGTTGTATTTCTTGAAGATACCGACCACCTTGGCCGACCTTGGGCTCTTGGCGGCAATCTCATCCCAGAATTTCAGCGCTTCCGCTTCCACCGTCGCCCACTCCGCGTCGGGGATCGAGGTGAGCTTCAGCTTGGTGCCATTGGTGCGAAGGTCCGCTTCGCCGCCCCAGTACCAGTACTGGCGGTAGTAGTGGGAGCTGTCCATGCATAACTTGAACAGTTCCTGCAGGTGCGCCGGTATGGCGTTCCATCTCTCTTCGTTGGCGAAATAGGACCCGATCCAAGCACCGGAAATGTTGTTGGTGAGGAAGTAATTGGTCACATCGGCCCAGCCAACGGTGTAATCCTCGGTGATGCCGGACCAGGCGATGCCGTCCAGTTCGCCGGTCTGAACCGCCACCTCGATGTCTTCCCACGGCAGAGTCACGGGGATAACGCCGAAGCGCGACAGGAACTTGCCGGCGGTGGGGAAGGTGAATACGCGCAGGCCCTTGAGGTCGGCAAGGCTGCGGATCGGATTGACCGTGTTAAAGTGGCACGGGTCCCAGGCACCGGCGCTCAGCCATTTGACGTTTTCCACTTCGCCGTAGGCTTCTTCCCAGATTTCCCTCAGTCCGTACTGGTTGAACAGCACCGGCACATCAAGGGAATAGCGGGTGGCGAAGGGGAAGTAACCGCCGAACACGGAAACGTCCGTCGGCGCGGCAATCGAATCATCGTCGCTTTGCACCGCGTCAATGGTGCCTTTCTGCATGGCCCGGAAAAGCTCCCCGGTGGGCACCAATTGGTCAGCGGTGTACAGCTCGATCACCATTTCGCCGTTGGCGACCTTGTTGAACGCATCGATCGACGGCTTGATGACATGCGCCGCCAAGGCCGGGCCGGCATAGGTTTGCAGGCGCCACTTAATGGTCTTTTGCGCCTTCACATGGGGTGCGCTCAGGGTTGTGGCCGCTACCGCGCCCGCCGTTGCCATGCCAGCTTTCTTAAGAAAATTACGCCTTTTATTTATACCGCTTTTCTTCGTTTCACTCTTCTTCATTTTAGCTGCCTCCCTTCTTGGGGTTAAAGTTAACGCCTGACTGTGATTTCACTGTTTTGTTGGAAAAAAATACTATTGGACTTCCCCTTTTACCAAGTATCGAACGCGTGGCAAAGGGCAGCCCCCGGCGCCCCGCGCGGTTTTTCATACCTGACTCGGCTAGATAGACAAATCCAACAACATGGACCGGAATTCTCCATTCCGATCGGCCCCCTGTATTATTATGTCCGCGGCGGCCTTGCCGTTTAGTCCGGTTTTATGCCGCCGAACCTGTAAAAATCTTTTCAAGTTTTCTCCCTCCCGTCAACCGGGAAAGTGGGAAAAATCCCAATTGGCGGCATTATTGCACGCAATGTCGCCCTGTCATAGCAGTGGATTGGGGGAAATTCGAAAAATCAGCCCCTTTCGCGAGGCTTTCATGCTTGTTGTAAAATTTGTTACAATCACCGGCAGGAGGGCATTTCGTTGAAACCATCGCGCACCTGGTCCGTCGCCGGTGAAATCCGTCAGGGAATGCCCCATCTGACGCCAACGGAACGCAAGGTCGCCGATGCGATCCTCGCCAATTATCCGGTCGCCGGACTGGAAACCCTGTCGGAGGTCGCCCGCAAGTCTTCGGTCAGCGGACCCACGGTCCACCGCTTCATCAGCAAGCTGGGGTACACCGGCTACCCCGAATTCCAACAGGCCATACGCCAGGAACTGGAAGCCCAGTTCCAGTCCCCGCTTACCAAGCAGCCCGGCGAAGATTCCGTCGCCGGGGGGAAGGCGGATTTCCTCGGCGGATACATGGATACGGCGCTGCGCAATATCCGCCGCACCATGGAACAGGTATCGCGGGCGGATTTTGACGCGGTGGTGGATATCCTGTCGGACCGGCAGCGTCCCGTTTACGTTCTTGGCGGCCGTTTTACCGACGCCCTGGCGCAGTACCTGTACCTGCACCTGCATGCCATCCGCCAGGATGTACAGCATATCGGCGGACAGCCGGCATTCTGGCTGGAAACCCTGCTCAACGTCGGCGAAGGCGATGTCTTCCTGATATTTGATATCCGCCGCTACCAAGACGACGTGATCCATTTCGCCAGGCAGGCCGTGCGGCGCAAGGCGACGGTCATTTTGTTGACCGACCGCTGGCTGTCACCCATAACCAACGTCGCCGAATATGTCTTTCCCGTCCATATCGAGGTTCCCTCGATCTGGGATTCAGCCGCCGCGACATTGGTATTGATCGAAGCGCTGGTCGCCGCTGTCAACCAGCGCCGGTGGCCGGAAGTCCGCGAACGCCTGGAACGGCTGGAGGAATTGCGTAAATCCCACGTCGACAGCGAATAGGAAGTTGCCGTCCCTCCGGCAAACTCCCGATTGCCCGGTGACGATCAGGTTTTCGCGCCCCCGGGCTGATACCGAGGAGCGGTCAGTCGTTGGCTTCGGAGCCCGGAATAACCGGCTGGGCAGGGGAGCCTTCAACCTGTCCGAAACCGCCGAAAAGCCGTCTCAGCAACCCCGGCGCCAGCGCCGTCAGGTGATTGGTCTTGATTTCCGGGTCTTCGATAGGGCCGGTTATGCTGTAAGTTGAAGCAAACACCCCTCCCCCCTTCTCGCCACCGGTGAACAGGGCGCCCAGAATGGGTATCTTGCCGAGGGCGCTGTTAATCAGGTAGGCGGGCACGATGGTGCCCTTCAATTCCATGATATCGGTTCGGGTGTAAATTTTGCCGGAAGCCGTAAAGCCGAGGGATAATCCCGACGCCTGGGCACTTTCGATGTTCAGCACGCCGCTCTTGAAGACAAACGGCACATCGAGAACTGAAAATCCCAGCCCCTCCCCCTGCAGGCTGTCCAAGATGCCGGTCAGGGCCATGATACTGACCAGATGGGCCAGGGTCGGCGCTTTGATAATCCGGTATTTCTCAACCGAGAGGCGCCCCGTCAACGGCGATTCCAACTTCTTGTCATCGAATTCCCCGGTTAACACCAGGGTCCCGCCGACCATGTTGTCATAGATATCGAAGGTCTTCAAAATGGCGCCCGCATCGGCGGCGTTAACCGACAGCTTGCGGTTGCCCCCAGCCGTCGGTTCGATCTTGATTTCAAAAGGTTTGCTGTCCCCGGCAAGCCCCTTCAGCCGGACCCGTTTCCAGATTTTTCCGTCATTGATAAGCGTGCCGCTGACCGCCTTGGCCCGCCGCCCCGGGCCTATCCACACACTTTCCACATCGGCGGAAAGGCTGAAGCTTGGTTTTGGCGGCTCTTCTTTTGCCTCGCCGGCGGCATCTTTTTCTTTGTCCTCTCCGTTCATCAAGGTGTTCAACAGCGGCTCCAGGTCCAGGCTCTTGCCGTGAACACTGATGGTCCAGCCGTTGGCTCCCACCGGAATCAACGCGCCCTTCAGGTCGGTTTGTCCGAAAGCGAAGCGGTCGAAATCGATTCTTTCCAACGCGCCCGTGCCGTTGGCGGTATAGCTGACCGATCCGTCCACGGCGAGGTCCCCGGCGTTGACCGTAAATCGGGAAACCTCCTTGATTTTCTTGTCCAGGAGGCGAAGGTCCACCTGGGCCGAACCGGGTACGCCAACGGCCTTGGACCAGCCCACCGCCGGCAGGGCCAGGGCTACCTCGGCCAGGTCCAGGCTGACTTCCAGGTGGCTGGCGTGATCATCCAGAACCGTAAAGCGAAGGGTGGCGCCCATGGTGCCCTTTACCACGTCGCCCCAGAACGGGGGAAAATCGAAGCCCAGCTCGCCGGTCCGCTGGTTGTCCCCGACGCTCCCCTGGATCAGGTAGCGGCTTTTGAATTCCCGTTCATCGCCGAAGTTTTCCTGCCAGGATAATGTGGACTGAATGGTGCCGAAACTGACCTTGCCGACCACATCCATACCCCGGTTGTCGACTTTGAGGTTCAAATCGCCGCCCGTAATATCCAGGCCCAGCACCACGTCGGTGATGGTTGCGTCCTTGATGGTAGACTCCGCCGATACCTTGACCTGATCCTGGGTCAGCGTTTTTTCAAGAATGAAGTTCAACTTGAGGCGGGTTTCCGCATTTCCATAGGTCTCCGCCGGATCCAGCCCCAGGGCGGAAACATACCCCAGGGGTTGATGGTCAACGAGGGCCAGGGTGTCCCGCACCGAACCGTCAATCATGAGATCGATATCGATGAATTGATCGAACTCATCCAGGCCGGTGAAGACTACCGCGCCTTCGCGTACGCTCAGCCCATTGGAGCCGCCACTGCTTATCTTGATGCTCAGCGTCTTTTCGTCGTAGGTGGCGGTTCCATTCAAGCCTTTTACCTTGGGCATGGGCGTCAGATAGTCGACGGTAATATTTTCCAACACCATGCCGCCACTCAACGACGTGACTTCCAGGCTGCCCTTATCGTCGGTTCGCAGGCTGACGTTGGTCGAAACTTCGCGGAGAACCCCGTCCGAAAGGTTGGACATGATCCAATCGTGGGCATCGGCTCCCCATACGGCGGGCCAATATTTTCCCACCCTGTCCAGGGGAACATTTTGAATGGTCCCTTTCGCATCGATAGCCATCCTGCCGTTTACATTGTTGATGACGGCGCTGAGACTGGCGGTCGGACCATGCAGGCTGGAGTCGAGGGAATCCACTTCCAGCCGGTCATCCCGCCCCAGGTAGCGGCCCCGCACGCGCAGCCAATTAACCGGCAGGCGATGACCCCCCGCAGTCGGCAAACTGATTTTTCCACCTTTACCTAAATCCAGGTACAGGTTTTCGATTTCCAGAAGGCGGCTTTCGCCTTCGTAGCGGCCGCTGAGTTGCATCTCCTTGACGCTGACGCGCTGCGCCAGGGGCGCGGGCAAGGATATATGGCCCTTGCCGCTGTTGAGATCGAAGCCAATGCTTTCAAGGCCGCCGGCGGTCAAGCTGACCGTCGCGGTTCCCTGGACCGGTACCTCCAGGGCTGAAAGTCCCACCAGTTCAGGCGCCAGGGTGGAGAAAACCACGGGTGATATTTCACCAAAGGCGATCCCCAGGTCCAGCCTCTGGCTTGCCGCCAGGTACCCTCCCAGAACGGTGATGTGGGTTTCCTGGCCTTCCACCTGCAAGTCCAGGGAGACCTCCCCCTTGATCCCGGTGCTGTCGCGCCGAAGCCCAACCTGGGTGGACGGCGCGCGCCAGGAAACCCTTAACCGTTCGTCAATCACCGTCAGGTTGGCGTCGACGATATTGACTCTGGTCAGATAGCTCATGGCCTGGCTGGGGTCCGGTTCGGCCAGAAGCTGGGCCAACAGTCCCTTGAAGATCAGCGGTGAAAACTCACCCCCCTCCTCGAACCCTATTTCGAAGCTTCCGTCCCGGCGGCGCAGGATCAACAGGCTGGGGCGGAACAATTCTATCCGCCGGGGTGCGGCGACGCCGCTCATCAGGGCGCCGGCGCTTAACGACAAAGACAACTCGGGTATCCGCGCAATGACGACCCCATCGGAACCTATGGCCCTGACGTTAACGACGCGAATATCCAGCGCCCGTTTCCAGCCGGCCCAGGTCAGAATGGTATCGTCGAGGCGGAACCGGAACGCCGAATGGAGTGAATCCAGGCTTTTCTCGATATAAGGCGTCAGAAAGGAAAGAGAGATGGGGCCCTGGGACAGGTTCCAGGCAACCAGCACCATGACGACGGCCAACCCTGCCCCCAAGCCGCCCAGTATCTGGATAACTTTCCGAAACGTGCGCCTGATCACCTTAGACCCTTTTTATAGCCGTCGCTGTCTTGACCACCGGCACACCATCCCGCAGTGTGCGGCAGGCCAGAGAACAGGAATATGCACCATTTCCGCCTCGCATCCGAGCAAAAGGACCTGCCAGCGGCGGCCGATCCCGACAGCGCCGCCCGTGGAATGGAGTTCTGGATCGAAGCCGCGGAAGGTACCGGAAACCCGGAAATCAGGGCCTTCGCCCAGGCTGTTGGCCGTGATTCGAACCAGCACACCGCCGAAAGCGCCGGGCGGTGCTTTCTGGAGGCCATTTTCGGCAATAGCCCTTACCTGACCCAGTCCATTCTGGCGGAGCCGGCGTTCACCCACATGATCCTCACCGAGGGGCCCGACTCCGCAACCGGGCGGGTTATGGAGGAAATTGCCTGTATTCACAAGCAATCCCTTGACGAGGCAACCCTGGCCCGCACCCTCAGGATCGCCAAGCGGAAAATGGCCCTTGCCGTCGCCGCCGCCGACGTGGCCGGCGCCTGGCCCCTGGAGCGGATTACCGGCGCTTTATCGGATTTCGCCCGGCAAGCGCTTCGCCTGGCGGTGTCGCACCTGCTTCGCTCCGCGGCCGCGAATGGCGCCTTTGTCCTTCCCCACCCAGAGGACCCCGAAAGAGGTTCTGGAATGATCGTGCTCGCCATGGGTAAACTGGGCGCGGGCGAGTTGAATTATTCCAGCGACATAGACCTGATCATCCTCTTTGACCGGGAACGCGTTAAAACGGATGCCCCGGAAAAGCTTCAAAACAATTTCGTCCGGCTGGCCCGTGGCCTTGTCAAGCTGCTGGACGAACGCACAACCGATGGATACGTCTTTCGTACCGACCTGAGACTCAGGCCGGACCCCGGTTCCACCCCCCTGGCCATTTCCGCCGAAGCGGCGGAAACCTACTATGAAACCCTGGGACAGAATTGGGAGCGGGCGGCGATGATCAAGGCCCGGCCCATCGCCGGCGATCTGGAAGCCGGCGATGATTTCCTGGCCCGGCTGAAACCTTTTGTATGGCGCAAAAACCTTGATTTCGCCGCCATACAGGACATCCATTCCATCAAGCGCCAGATCAACGCCTACCGGGGCGGCGCCCGTATTGCGGTCGCCGGCCACAACATCAAGTTGGGCCGCGGCGGCATCCGTGAAATCGAATTTTTTGTCCAGACCCAGCAACTCATCTGGGGCGGCCGTGAACCCAGCCTTCGCGGCGCCAAAACGGTGGAGGTCCTGCGCACCCTCGCCGGGCTGGGGCAGATAACCGCCGAAACGGCCGAAGACCTCATCGCCGCATACCGGTTTTTACGCCGGGTCGAACACCGCCTGCAGATGATTGGTGATGAACAGACCCACACCCTGCCCAGCGATACCCAGGGACTGACCGGATTGTCCCGGTTTCTCGGATACGATGACCTGGAGGAATTTACCGAGGCCGCCTTCGCCCACCTGCACCGGGTGGAAACCCATTATGCAAACCTGTTCGAGGACGCGCCGGCCCTCAGCGCCGCCGGGCCGGTCGCCGGAAACCTTGTTTTCACCGGCGGCGATCCCGACCCGGAGACCTTGGAAACCCTGGCCGGGCTAGGATACCAAAACACCAAGGCGGTGGACGACGCCATCCGGGGCTGGCATCACGGGCGATACCGGTCCACCCGCAGCGCCCGTGCCCGCGAATTGCTGACCGAACTCATGCCCACGCTGGTGACAGAGCTTTCGGGCACGCCCGACCCGGACATGGCATTTTTCAAGTTCGATGAGTTCCTGTCCCACCTGCCGTCCGGGATTCAGCTTTTTTCCATGTTCCACTCAAACCCGCAGTTGCTCAACCTGGTAGCGGGGATCATGGGCGCCGCACCGCGCCTCGCCGAAAGCCTGAGCCGCCGGCCGGCCCTTCTCGATGGGGTGCTGAACGCCGACTTCCTGGCGCCCCTGCCCCATGCGGAAGAACTGGACCAGGACCTGGACAAGCACCTGACCGAAGCCCGCGATACGGAAGATATCCTGGACTTGAGCCGCCGTTGGGCGGGCGACCGGAAATTCCAGGTCGGCGTACAGTTTCTGAACGGCCACCTTCCCGCCGGGGAATGCGCCCGGGCCCTAAGCGACATCGCCGAGACCATCATCAGCCGGCTGCTGCCCCGCATGGAAGCCGAATTCAGGCGACGGCACGGGGCCATCGCCGGTTCGGGCATGGCCGTCATTGCCCTGGGCAAGTTGGGCGGACGGGAAATGACGCCGGCATCGGACCTGGATTTGGTTTTTGTCTATACCTGTCCTCCCGATGCGGAATCGTCGAACGGCGAACGCCCCCTTCCCCCCAGCCAATATTTCGCCCGCCTGAGCCAACGGTTGATCAACGCCATCACCGCGCCGACCGCCGAAGGGCAGCTTTATGACGTGGACATGCGGTTGCGTCCTTCCGGCAACGCGGGGCCCATCGCCTCCAGCCTGGAAGCCTTCGTCAAATACAACCTGGAGACCGCATGGACATGGGAGCACATGGCCCTGACCCGCGCCCGGGTGGTTGCCGGACCCGAGGAACTCCGCTTGCGGGTTGAATCCACAATTCGCGATGTTTTGACCCGGCCCCGGGACACCGATGCGTTGCTTCGGGATGTCGCCGACATGCGGGCCCGCATGGCCGCGGAACATGGAAGCACGATGCCGTGGGACCTGAAACACCTTCGAGGCGGCCTGGTGGATGTGGAATTCATCGCCCAATACCTGCAACTCAGGCACGGGCCGGATCATCCGCAAGTTCTCTCGCCGAATACCCGAATGGCGCTGAAGCGGATTGGGGATTTGGGCCTGTTGGAGCCGAAGGTGGCTTCCGACCTGATCGGCGCCCTGGACCTGTGGCAGCCGCTTCAGGCCATGCTGCGCCTGACCATGGCCAAGGAATTGGGAAACAAGCCGGAAAGCGATGTTCCCGAAGCCCTTCGCAAAACCCTGGCGCGGGTGGGCGGTGTTGAAACCTTCTCCCTTCTCAAGGCAAAAATTTCTGCCGCCGCGGCTACGGTTCAAGGCCACTTTTCCAGACTGATCGAGGCCCCGGCGAAGCGGTTGGATAATTGATTGTCCCGCGCCGAAAGGGTTCAATGGATACGAATTTCAGATTTTCATCATGGGGTCCACATGGCTGGCGATGACGACGACACGAAAAAAACCACCCCCGGGGAAAGCACCGGTGAAGGCGTCAGTGACGCCGAAGCGCTGATCGACCTGTTGCGGTCGGGCGGCCCGGGCCTTCCACATGCGTCACCGGATCACTCGCGGGACCGACCCGTGCCGGATCCTCCGCCGGATCCCCTATCGAATCCTGTCCAACCCGCCGTAAGGGCCGTGATCCGGGCCATGCCGGAAAAAAACGAGGTAATCCTGGGACTGATCAACATTAAAGACCCCGTTAACCGAACCAGCATATCATTGACGGCGGACACCGCGGTGAAGCTGGGCGAACGGCTTCTGCTCGAGGCGTTGCAGCTTCCCCAGCCGCCTGGAACCCAGACCGTCAAATCCACCCTGAAGCGATTGCTGAAGGCCGTGGAAAAAACCTAGGGGAAGACGCGAGAGACCCGGAAACCATGGCTGAAGAAAAGATCGAAGACGACCTTGAAAATGGTGCCGATGGCTTGCCCGGCGGTGAGGTTGAGGAAAACCCAAAATCTTCCCACCGCCGCCTGATCATCATCCTTTTGGCGGGGGTATTGGTCTTTGGCGGTCTCGGCGGGGGACTGATGTACTTCGCCGAGAACCCGGAAAATCTTTCCGTGGTTGGCCTGAACGTCAGTGACGGGGATATTTCCCTGGCCGAAAAAAGCGCGCCGGTGGAAGAATCCTTCTATTTTGAAACCGGAGAAATCATCGCCGACCTGAGAGTCCCCCGTGGCAAGAGAGGGTTCATCCGCGTCCGCATGATCCTGGAAGCCGGCAGCGAAGAGGAAACCAAGTGGATTCGCGACATCATGCCCAAGACCATCGACGCCGCCCAGGTCTATTTACGCCAAAAAACCCCGGGTGAATTGCTGGGTACGGCGGGATCGGAAATGGCGCGCAAAGACCTGCTAAAAGCCTTCAAGGCCGTGGCCCGGCCTACAAACATCAAAGACCTGCTGTTCAGGCAATTCGTGGTGCAAGGGCCAACCGGATAAGGCCGGCCGATCCTCCAACTCGGTCTTCTCACTCGACCCTCTTACTGTGGCCGTTAACCGGCGCTGTCCGAAGACCCCTTGACCCGGGCCGCCAAGGCCGCGGCCATGAAATCATCCAAATCCCCGTCCAGGACCGCCTGGGTATTGCTGGTTTCCACTTCGGTCCGCAGGTCCTTGACCATCTGATAGGGTTGCAGGACGTAGGAACGGATCTGGTGTCCCCAGCCAATATCGGTTTTCGCCTTGTGCTCGGCTTGCGCTTCCGCTTCCCGTCTTTGCAGTTCCGCTTCGTAGAGCCGGGCCTTGAGCATGTTCATGGCGGTGGCCCGGTTGCGGTGCTGGGAGCGGTCGTTCTGGCACTGGACGACGATGCCCGTGGGGATATGGGTCAGGCGAACGGCGCTGTCCGTGCGATTGACGTGCTGACCGCCGGCGCCGGACGCCCGGTAGGTATCGACGCGCAGGTCCTTGTCCTGGATATCGATTTCGATGGTGTCGTCGATCACCGGATAGATCCCGGCGGAGGCGAAACTGGTGTGACGCCGGGCGCTGGAATCAAAGGGGGAAATACGGACCAGCCGGTGCACGCCGGTTTCCGTCTTCAACCAGCCATAGGCATTGTGGCCAAGAACTTTCAGGGTCGCCGATTTAAGGCCCGCTTCCTCGCCGCCGCTTTCTTCCAGCCATTCCACCTTGTAGCCGTGATTTTCCGCCCACCGGGTATACATGCGGGCGAGCATTTCGGCCCAGTCCTGGGCTTCCGTTCCACCGGCTCCGGCGTGGATTTCCACATAACAATCGTTGGCGTCCGCCTCTCCCGACAACAGGGTTTCAAGCTCGGCCTTGGCGGTTTCCTCGCGGATCGCCGCCAGCGCCTCCTCGGCCTCGGCGACCACATCGCCGTCGCCTTCCGCCTCGCCCATCTCGACCAGTTCAATGTTGTCGGAAAGATCGGTTTCAAACCGGTCGATAGCCGCCAGGCCGTTTTCCAGCCGGGTCCGTTCGCGCATGACCTTCTGTGCTTTTTCCGGTTTGTTCCACAGGTCGGGGTTTTCCGCCTCGGCGTTTAGTTCGCTGAGGCGCAGGACGGCCTGGTCATAGTCAAAGATGCCTCCTCAGCAGTTCCAGCGACTGCTTGATTTCTTCGATCATGGTTTCGGTTTCCGCCCGCATTCGCTGAATCCTTTGTTGTTGGGCACTATCGGCCCGGTGTTTTACCCGTAACCGCGGGACAATGACAAGATGGATGGAACAGGGCCAGTACAGGCCAATACAGGCCAGTGCAAGTCAGTACGGATTAATACAGACAGGTCAGTACAGGCCGCCCGTGCCCGTGGCCGGCGCACCACCCCAGGAACTGATGCCTTCCAGGACTTCTTCCTCTCCGGTGGGCTCCGTGCCCGGCTTGAAGGCTTCCAGGATAACCCCGCGCTCTCCGGGCCTGGCCAGCCGGCCGGTGACCGCGTTGACGCGGACCAGCCGGATTTCGGGCGGGATGCGGAAGGGAATGGCCGGCTTGCCTTCGAGAGTTTCGATCAGGAAATCCCTAAAAATGGGTGCCGCCACCGATGCCCCCTGTTCCCGGGGCCCCAGGGTTCGGGGACTGTCGAAGCCGGCGTACACGCCGACCGCCAAATCGGGGGTGAAGCCGATAAACCAGGCATCGTTGGCCTTGTTGGTGGTTCCCGTCTTTCCGGCGACGGGCTTGCCCACGGCCTTGATTCGCCTTCCCGTGCCCCGTTCCACCACCCCTTGAAGGATGGAGACAATCTGGTAGGCGCTGGCCGGGGTGGTCACCGCCTTGCGGGTATCGGGCAATTCGGGGACGGCCTGATTGTTCCAGGCATCCGCGGCGCAGTTTTCGCAGGCCCGCGTGTCGTGACGAAAAACGGTGCGCCCCTGCCGGTCCTGGATACGGTCGATCATGGTCGGGGTGATCTTCCTGCCGCCGTTGACCAGCATGGCGTAGGCGGTGGTCAGATCCAAAAGGGTGGTCTCGCCGGAGCCCAGGGCCATGGACAGGTTGGGAGACATGTCTTCATCAATGCCGAACCGCCGGGCGTATTCGGCGATTTTTTTCATGCCCACGGTCTGGGCCAGGCGGACGGTCATCAGGTTGCGGGATTTTTCCACCCCTAACCGCATGGTGCTGGGGCCATAGAATTTCTTGGTATAGTTGGCGGGCCGCCATTTGGGCAGGCCCGGGCCCTGGTCGATGACGAACGGCGCATCCAGGATCAAGGTGGACGGGGTAAAGCCCGAATCCAGGGCCGTCAGGTAAACGAAGGGCTTGAACGCGGAACCGGGCTGCCGCTTGGCCTGGGTCACCCGGTTGAATTCACTTTCCTTGAAGGAATAACCACCGGTCATGGCCAGTATCCGCCCGGTATGGGGATCCAGCGCCACCAGCGCCCCTTCCAGTTGGGGAATCTGCCTGAGGCCATAGGTGCCGTCGGCGTAGGCGACGCCTTTGCCGTCGGCCTCCACCGGTTCGACGGCGATCACATCGCCCGGTGAAAGAACATCGGAAGGCTTTTTGACCTTGGGCCCTACCCTTTGATTCTCCTTCCAGGGCCGGGCCCAGGTCAGTTCCGCCAGGGGGATACGGCCCATGCCGCCATCGGCCAACCCGATCCGGGCGCCGGTATCGTCCACCTTGAGGACCGCCGCCATCTTGAAGCGGCCCAGGGCGGGCGGCTCTTCCACGGCCGACAATTGCCCCGGCCATCCCGGCCCCAATTCGATGGCCGCCAGGGGCCCGCGCCACCCGTGACGGCGGTCGTATGCTTCAAGACCGTTCCGCACCACCCGGTCGGCGATGTCCTGAAGCCTGGGATCCAGGGTGGTGCGTACGGAAAGCCCCCCCTTGTAAAGCTGATCGTCGCCGTAGCGGCTGGAAAGCTCCCGGCGAACCTCTTCGGCGAAATAGTCGGCGGTAACGAATTCGGTCTTTGAACGTTGGCGGACCAGAAGAGGCGTCGCCTTGGCCCGGGCGGCCTCACTGGCGGTGATGAATTTCTCCTCCACCATGCGGTCCAGGACCCAATCGCGCCTAGCCCGGGCGGCGCGGGGATGTTTGCGTGGATGGTAGTTGGTCGGCGCCTTGGGCAGGATGGCCAAATAGGCGGTTTCCGCCAGGGACAGTTCATGCAGCGACTTGTTGAAATAGTTCAATGCCGCCGCCGCGATCCCATACGACCCAAACCCCAGGTAAATTTCGTTCAGGTACAATTCGAGGATTCGATCCTTGGAAAAGGCCCGCTCTATCCTGAAAGCCAGGATCGCCTCCTTGAACTTGCGGTCGAAGGACAGTTCGTTGGACAGAAGAAAGTTCTTGGCCACCTGCTGAGTGATGGTGGACGCCCCCACCATGCGCCGCGAAGAGCCCAAATTCTTGATGTTGGTCACCGCCGCCCGGATGACGCCAAGGAAATCCACTCCCAGGTGACGGTAAAAGTTCTTGTCCTCGGCGGCGAGAAAGGCGTTGATGACCCGCCGGGGTATCGCCCGGATGGGAACGAAAATGCGTTTTTCTACAGCATATTCGGCCAGCAGCCTGCCGTCGCCGGCATGAACCCGGGTCATCACCGGCGGCTGGTAATCGGCCAGTTGGCTGTATTCGGGAAGATCGCCGCCGAAGCGGTAAAAGATGTACACGACGCCGCCGGCGCCGACAACCGCCAGCACCAAGAGCAGCCCGAAGAACGCCGCGATGGCTTTTAACATGAGGCGTCTTTACACCCGCCGAATTGGGTTAATCCGGAATCCACGATTGGGAGTATCCTGTAATTGTGACGCGTGTATGGCAAACGCACCCCGACAGTATCACCAATAATCACCAATAGAAGAATTCAGGCTGGAAAACCGGACCCCCGGGGGGGCCGGAAGGGCTTCATTTCCGGTAGGCTTCTTCGATGTTGACAAAATATCCGCCCACGGCGCGGCCGATGGAGGTCGCCAGCTTGGCTCTATAGGCTTTGCTCTTGAGGGCCTTTTCATCCCGCCGGTTGGATAGGAACCCCACCTCGAGGAGAACCGAAGGCATATCGAGCGCCTTGAGGACCGCGAAACCGGCGAATCGGTGGGTATTGCGCAACAGCCGGATATCCTTCTTCAGTTCCTTGATCAGGATATTGGCGAACCGGGAAGACTGATTCATGGATTCCCGCTGGGCCAGGTCGATAAGGATATTGCTCACTTCCTGGGTTTCGCTGTTCAGATCCAACCCGGCGATCAGGTCGGCCTTGTTTTCCTTTTCGGCCAACAAGGCGGCTTCCACGTCGGATGCCTTTTCCGACAGGGTGTAAACGGATAGGCCCCTGATTTTGGTATTCTTGATGGCGTCGGCGTGGATGGATACGAACAGTTCGGCGCCGGCTTCGCGGGCGACGGCAATACGGGCGCGCAGGCTGACAAACACATCCCGCTGGCGGGTCAATACAACCTTGAACCGCCCCGTCTTCTCCATCTGTTTCTTGATTTCCCGCGCGATGGCCAGGGTGATGTGCTTTTCAAGTACTTTCGTTCCACCGGTGGTTCCCGGATCGGCGCCACCGTGGCCCGGGTCTATGGCGATGATTCGCCTGTCCCGGCCGGATTTGCCGGATACCTTTCGCCCGGGCGGGGGCGTGTCCACCGAAGCGGCAATTACCGCCGGTCCGGGATTCACCGGTCTTGTGTTTACCGGTCCGGGTTTTGGTTGGGATCGCGGCGCCCGCGCCGCCAGGGTCACCCGCTGGGGCTTTTGCCGCACGGTGGTGACAAAGGCCTGGCGGCTGGACGGCGCCAAATCGATGACAAAACGGTGGCTGAAACCGCCAGACGGCGCCATCAGGAATACATCGCTGATGGCGGCAGGGCCGTTCAGGTCCAGGACAAGCCTTGAATTCCCGGGCCTGAACAGGCCGTAACGCAGCTTTTTCAATATCCCCGTACGCCCTGGCAGGGGACGGCTAGGCAGCCGCCAGCCCACTTCCGGCAGGTCCACCACCACCCGGTAGGGATCGGTCAGGGTGAAAATGGACAAATTCATTTGCCTGGATAATTCCAGGACCACCCGGGTGGTGGAGCCCTGCTGGCCGGCCCGGATGTCGGTTACCACCGAATCGGTGGCGGCCCAAGAGGCCGGCATGGCCGCCGTCAAACAGGCGATCACCACCCAAAAAGCCCATAATTTCCGGAAATTTCGGATACCAGACACCATATACCGCGTCTTCTTCTATCTAACCCATTGATATACTGCCATTCCGGGTTCCGCCTCAACACCGAAAAGAAACATCGCCGCCATCACCATTTCTTTGGCGCGGCGCCCGCAGGCCAATAAGATGATTGTCGAACCAAAATCCTACCGTTATGTTAACGGCGTGAGGTTCCAAGAGTTTGCGGGATTCCGCCAGGAAAGGGGTGGTTTCCGAAAATTTGGGGCTTTGCCGTGGGGTCACGTCCCTACCCATGCAACTTCAGCAATTTGTCAGCATCGGCATTCTGGTTCGATATCTGTTCATGCTTGGGTAGGGTGTTGTTTCCACGCCCGCACTTATGAGGTTTATTCCCATGCCGGTCAGAGCCGCGCGACAAGATACATCATTCCTTCCGCCCGCGAGGGCGGCGAAGGCGCTTGTCGCAGCCGCCACCGGCCACACACACTTTCGCACCCAACCCTTTAGCCGTTTGCAATGGATGAAGGCCGGTGTGTACCGGAGTTACAATTTTAATGTCTACCAAACGCATGCTTATCGATGCCGCCCACCCGGAAGAAACCCGGGTGGTGGTTCTCAGTGGAAAACGTCTTGAAGATCTGGATGTCGAGGTTGCATCCAAGAAACAGCTCAAAGGAAATATATACCTGGCGAAGGTAACCCGGGTTGAACCGTCCCTGCAGGCGGCCTTCGTCGATTATGGCGGCAACCGCCACGGTTTTCTTGCCTTTAACGAAATTCATCCCGATTACTACCAAATTCCCATCGCCGACCGGGAAGCCTTGGTGGCTGAGTACGAAGCCGAACAGGCCGACGATGACTCTTCGGAGGAAAACGGCGAGTCGGAGGGCGAAAGCGTCGAAACCGTCGGCGGTGACGATTCCGAAGAAATAGAAGCCCGCCGGCCCCGGCCCTCTCCCCGCCGCTATAAAATCCAGGAAGTGATCAAGCGCAGGCAGATTCTGCTGATTCAGGTGGTCAAGGAGGAACGGGGGAACAAGGGGGCGGCGCTGACCACCTATATGTCCCTGGCCGGCCGCTATTGCGTGTTGATGCCCAACACTTCCCGGGGCGGCGGTATTTCCCGCAAGATCAGCAACCTCAGCGACCGCAAGCGGCTGAAATCCATAATCAGTTCCCTGAAGGCTCCGGAAGGGATGGCGGTGATCGTCCGCACCGCCGGCGCCCAATACGGCAAGGCGGAGATCAAGCGGGACTACGAGTACCTGTTGCGCCTGTGGAGCAATGTCCGCGAAGTGACATTGGAATCCACCGCCCCCTGCCTGGTGCATGAAGAAGCGAACCTGATCAAAAGGTCCATTCGCGACCTGTACAGCAAGGATATCGAGGAAATCATCGTCGACGGAGACGACGGCTACCGCACCGCCAAGGATTTCATGAAATTGCTGATTCCCAGCCATGCCAGGCGGGTTCAGCCCTATCGCGAAACCCACATGCCGCTTTTTCAGCGCTATCAGGTGGAAAGCCAACTGGACGCCATGCACAGCCCCACCGTCCAATTGAAATCGGGCGGATACATCGTCATCAACACCACCGAAGCCCTGGTTGCCATTGACGTCAACTCGGGCCGTTCGACCCGCGAACGAAACATTGAGGAAACGGCCCTCAAGACCAACCTGGAAGCCGCCGATGAAGTGGCCCGTGAACTGCGGCTCAGGGATTTGGCCGGGCTGATCGTCATTGATTTCATCGATATGGAGGTCAACCGCAACCAGACCCAAGTGGAGCGGCGGCTGAAAGAGGCGATGAAAAACGACCGGGCCAGAATCCAGTTGGGGCGGATCAGTCCTTTCGGATTGCTGGAGCTTTCCCGCCAGAGGCTGCGGCCGAGTTTGTTCGAAACCACTTTCGAGCCCTGCCCGTACTGCGATGGCACGGGGGCCCGGCGTTCCACGGAATCGACGGCGCTCTATGTCCTCAGGGCCATTGAAGAAGAAGGCATGCGGCGGCGTTCGGCCCATCTGGTGGTTCATGTCCCCACCGAGATCGCCCTTTATATCCTCAACAACAAACGGCGCACCCTGGCGGCCATGGAAACCGACTATGAACTTACGATTTCCCTGGCCAGTGATGATTCCCTGATTCCTCCGGACCACCGCATCGAACGGGTCAAATCCCAAAGCACGGAAGAATCCCGGGAAGCCGCCGCCAAGGACCGTAAAGCGAGGGCCGATACGGAGAAGACCGGTGAAGAGAGGACCGGTGAAGAGCGCCAGGAACAGGCTGCCGCGGACGGAGAAGAGGAAACCGGCAAGCGCCGGCGGCGGCGGCGGCCCAGGCGGCGGAAGCGGTCCGATGAAGAAGCCTCGACTTCGGCGGCCGTCGAGACTGCCGGCCAGGAGCAGGCGGCCGAGGCTTCCAACGAGCCCTCCGGTAAGCCCTCCGGCGAGGTAAAAGCCGCCGACGGTAGCGGGGAAGAAGACGAAACCCGGACCAAGCGGCGGCGGCGGGGCCGGCGCGGCGGAAGACGGCGAGGCCGTAAATCCGTCGAGCAGACCGATGGCGAAACGACAACCGCCGGCAGTGATCAGGGCGAGGCCGCCATGGCCGAACCGGTCGAAGATACGGCGGCCAGCAAGACCGCCACGGCCGAACCGATCGAGGATACGGCAACGGTTGAAGCCAAGGTTGAAGCCGCGCCTGAAAGCCCCAAGGACGCAAAGGCCCAAGCGAAAACCCAGGCGAAAACCCAGGCGAAGACCAAGGTGAAAGCCAAAAGCAAGGGCAAGACGAAAGCCAAGGCCAAGACGGAAGCCAAAACCAAGGCGAAAACCAAGGCCAGGACGGCGAAAAAGACCAAGCCGGAAACCACCGGCATCATCGATCTTTCCGCCCCCGAACCCGTTACCGGACAGGATAGCGGGAAAATCATGGTTGGCGCGACGGAAGTGGGTAGCCCTGCCCGTCCAACGGCGGCGAGGAAAGAAGAGCCCTCGCGGTCACCGGTGGAATCCACTGAGCCCGGTGCGGCGTCCGGCCGGGACACGGGTGGCGCCGATACCCCGGTAGTTGCCGTCGGCGCATCCGGTGACGCCAAGCCGGCCGAAGGAAACCCGAAAAAGGGCTGGTGGAACCGGGCGTAATACCAACGGACACAATGATTGACCCATTGTGCCTGTCGGCAAGCAATCCTTCATGCAGCCGACATCCCGGCCTAAGCAACCGCGCTTCGCCTTGCAACCCAAAGCGGACGTTCGTTGGGGTTTGCGGTTCAGCGGGTAGGGTTCGAAAACCAGCAGTTTTCGCGCCACCTTACGTTCCGTAAGCAGGGCCCGTTTTCGAGGTCGGCTGAAGCCATTGACCTTCCAGTAACTGTATACGCTAGAGTCTCTTTCCGCTCTCCAACAAGAGGCGACCAGGAAGCCCTGGGGCGAGACCCATCATCTCAATCACCTCTCAGTACAATAAGGACGCAATGGCCGATAAGGCGTTAAGCTAACGATATCAAACGTCTACGGTGTATCCCAAAGAGATTCTAAATGGGCGTTGAAGCAACCCACAACTGGCGCAGCCGACGAATGCCAAGTATATGGTTTTTAGGGCTGCTTACGGTGATTGTCCTCCTGCTGGCCTTCGTGCCGCCAGCCGAGGCCCAGCGTGGTGATACGCTTGAAAGGACATATATCTTCTTCAGCGCTGGTTGCGCCGACTGCTGGCCCTACACCGAAACGGTGCTTATCCCGTCATTGCAGGCGCGCGGCTTGGCGCCCGACCCTCAGATCCATGATTACACGGCGCCAGGCGGACGGACGCTGCTGCTGGACATCGCCGACTCCGTCGGACTTCCACGTTCGGTGGCCGACTCGCTTTATGCGTTCGTACCCACGCCCGAGGGCACGCTGGTCATCCTCGGCCATGTTCCGGCAAACCTGATCGGCACCGCCCTTGCTTCGGCCGACCTGCCGGCGCGTCTGGTAATCTGGCAGCCGAAGATGCACGGCGAGCCGACCGAGTACCGCCTGTGGGCCTGGAAGGGTGAGATGCAAACCTTCCCCATTGACACCGCTTTCAACGAGGCGCTGAAGCAGGCGATGTCCGCCACCGGCCCACCGCCCATAGGATCGGTGAACCTGGGCCAATTGCTGCCCGCCGTTATCATCACCGGCCTTATAGATTCGGTAAATCCCTGCGCTTTCGCGGTCATCCTGCTGCTCTTGGCCCTTTTGTTCACACTGCGCAAATCCCGTGCTCACATCTTGCTCTTGGGCTCCGTGTTCATCGGAATGATCTTCGTGGTGTACTTCGCCATCGGATTGGGCCTCCTGCAGACGGTCCGGATATCCGACGATCCCCATTTCGTGGCCAGGGCCGGGTCCTGGCTGTTGATCGGGCTGGGAATGATCAACCTGATCGAATACGCCTTCCCCCGGTTCCCCATCAAGTTACACATGCCCGCGTTTGCAGGAGCACGCACCAACCAGTTGATCAAGCGGGCATCGTTGCCTGCGACGGTGGGTGCGGGCCTCCTGGTGGGATTGTGCACTTTTCCCTGCTCGGGCGGCATCTACGTCGCCGTAATTACCCTTTTGAACGCCAAGACCACCATGGCCTGGGGCGTCGGATATTTGGCGCTTTACAACGTGATGTTCGTTTTGCCCCTGATCGCCATCATGCTGGCCGCGGGTAACCGGGTTACGGCCAAGGCCTGGGCATTTTGGGAGAGGGAACACACGCTCGATATCAGGTTGTGGTACGGGTCGGCGATGGTGGCAATGGGGGCAATCATGTTGCTTTGGATAATCGGCTGAGATCATCTGAAATCATACCAGTTCAAGTGCGGCTTCATCGCGAAAGGAGACAAATCATGGGCAGAAAAAAAAGTCATGTACATGTTCCATCCCAGCGGCAACCAAAAAAACGAACCGTCCGCGCGTGGGTAACGGGCGCCGTGGTTTTAGTGGCAAGCGCTGCTTTCATTTACCTGATCAACCAGCCGACCGGCCAGGCGGGACTCCAGTACACACCGGACGATGTATCCTATGATCAACCGTTCCGCGCCATCCATGAAATGAAGCCGGGACCGCGGATTCCGTTTCTGCCCTCCGGTCAGCCTCAGCCGAAAATCACAGTGCCTGAGAACATCCACGATTTCGGAAGGGTCAAGCCGACGGCCGTCGTCACCTATACGTTTCCCATCGTCAATACGGGAGACGCGCCACTGACCATCAGCCGGGCGTACACCACGTGTGGCTGTACGACCGCCGACATTTCGACCCGTGTGATTCCGCCCGGTAAAGTGGCGCTGGTGACTCTCACCTTCGATGCCGGTTTTCATGATACGCGCGGCCAGAACGTACGGCGGGGGTTGATCATCGAAAACAACGATCGCCGCCAGCCAAAAGCCGAAGTCTGGACCCGGGCCTCCGTGAGCATGAATTAGGAAACCGGCCGGATGCGGAAAACTATCCCGATTTTGGTGTTGACTGGATGGATCCTGACGGCTTGCTCATCGCCGGAGGCCGACATTGAGGTCGCCTCCGCTTATGATATGGGCACCGTCGTCAAAGGTGAGATGGCGGTCGCCGAGCTGCCGGTGCGAAACCTGGGCGACGGACCGCTTACCGTGTTGGCGGTCAGCACCTCGTGCGGCTGTACCAAGGCGACGGTGTCGCCGATGACCATTCCGCCCGGCAATGAGGCAAGCCTTCGGATCGAGTACGACACGAACGCCCACAAGGCGGAACTGGGGTCCGTTGAGCGGTTCGTCTTTATCTCCACCAACGACCCCGACGAACGGGACGTGTCGGTTAAAATCACCGTCTTCGTAAAGCCAAAGGCATCGTAATTCGCGGACCAAGTGAAGCCTGATGCGGATCAATCAAGCGGGGCGACGGTTGGCTTGGAGCTTCGGCCAGCCGCCGGGAACCGACCGACCGCCCTATCGCCGCCAGTCCATGAGCCGCCATTTTTTTAGCCGACTGGCGGCTTCGGCCATTTCCTCGGTCGCCCCGGCAAAGGAAAAACGGATGAAATGCGCCCCCCGGGCCGGGTCGAAATCGACCCCGGGCGTGGCCGCGACACCTGTTTCCGCCAGCATGCGCCGGCAAAATTCTTCGCTGTCGTTGGTCTGGCCGGCGACGTCCGCGTAAAGGTAAAAGGCGCCATCCGCATGAGCCAGCTTGCCGAACCCGGCCTTGGGCAACTGGTCCAGCAACAAGGCCCGGTTCTTGGCGTAGCGGGCGACATTCAAATCCAGCTCGGCGCGGCAATCGAAGGCGGCGACGGCGGCAAGCTGGGACAGGGTGGGCGGCGAAATGAACAGATTTTGCGCCAGGCACTCGATGGACCGGTGAAGGCTTTCCGGCAGGACCAGCCAGCCCAGCCGCCATCCGGTCATGGAAAAATATTTTGAAAAGCTGTTGATGACGATGGCTTCGGTATCGAGGGAAAGGGCTGTTTGCTCTTTTTTGCCGTAGGTAATGCCGTGATAGATCTCGTCCGAGATCAATCGAATCCCCCGCCCCCGGCAATAACCGGCAAGGGTCCTGAACTCATCGCCGGTGATCATGGTGCCGGTTGGATTGGCCGGGCTGGCCACGATCAGTCCGTCCACGGGGCCGTCCACACGGTCAAGAACTTCCGGCGACGGCTGGAAATTGGTTTCCGGCCCGACCGGAAGTTCCACCGGCTCCACGCCCAGGGCCGTGAGGATGTTTCGATAGGCGGGGTAGCCGGGGCAGGCCAGGGCGACCCGGTCGCCGGCATCGAAGGCGGAGAGGAAAGCAAGCACGAAGGCCGCCGACGACCCAGTGGTCACCGCCACCCGGTCTTCGTCCACCCCGACGCCATAGGTTTCCCGGTAGTGGGCGGCGATGCGTCGGCGAAGGGGGCGAACACCCATGGCGTCCGTGTATCCCAGCTTTTCGGACGCCAGAGCCGCGCCGGCCGCTTTCAAGCCCTCTCGCGGGGCCGGAGTACTGGGTTGGCCCACTTCCAGATGGACCACATCCTCGCCCCGGGCTTCGCGTTCATTGGCGGCGCGCATCACGTCCATGACGATAAAGGGCGGCACCAATCCCCGTTGCGCTGCTTTCAACGCCACGATTTCATTACCACGTTCATTACAACGGCCAGCGCCCCCCTATTGAATATCGGCGGTGGCGGCCAGGCCGTATCCCCGGGGATCGGCCAGGGCGGAACAGGTATTCGGCTTGGCCGGCAGGCCGCCGGGGCAGGAAATGGCGTTGACCTGACCCAACCGGAACGCGGTTGCCGTCTTGTGTTGCCTTCGTGTCAGGGCCTGAACCTGGGATGCTCCCAGGTTTCTTTCGTAATAGGTGACGTCTGGATAGCCGCCGTGGTGAACCCGTTTGGCGTTGATCGCATCGTGCAGCGATTGCCCCCCGATCAGGTGCCGGGCGGCGACGTGCATCAGGGCGGTGGGGGCGGTCACGCCGCCGGTCGAGGTGGCGGCGAAATACAGACCCTTGACGTTGGGATTGACCACCAGCATGGGAACCAGGGATATGGCGCCGCGCCCCCCCGGGCCCGGTTGCGCCGCCAGCAGGACGCCCAAGCCCCGGGCCACCCGCCCGGTGCCGAAGGGGCTGTTGAGGGTAAGGGTGCAGGCGGCGGCCGAGCCCTCCCGGTCGACCACCACGAAGCCGGTCGCCGCGGCGTTTTCCGGCCGCTGAACAGGGGGGGGCCGCAATTGCGCGGCCGGCAAGTGGCGGTCGGCGGTATAGTTGGCCATCAGCGACCTGGCTTTTCCAGCTTCCACCAACCGGGCCGGCTCGATGGTGCTGGCGCCGCCGTTAACCATCCACCGGCCCCGGTCGGCATAAGCCCGCATGGACGCTTCCGCCAGCAGGTGGCGCCGTTCCTCCGCCGGGGCGTCCTCGTAGCGGTCACCCTGGGTCAGCATGGCCCATATCTGGGCGGCCACCGTTCCCGCCGCCGCCGGCGGCGGCGCGAAGTGAATAACTTCGTTGCCGAACGGCAGCTTGATGGTATCCACCCACCGTGGCTTGTAGCCGCGCATATCCTCCATGGTCAGGGAACCGCCCATGGACCGGGCCTCGGTGACCAGTTGGCGGGCCAACTGGCCATTGTAGAAATCTCCCGGACCCTGAATCCGCAGCCGACCCAGGGTTGCCGCCAGGTCAATCTGGACCAGGGTTTCGCCTTCGCCCACCGCCCGGCCGGAATTGCCGGGACGGCCGAAAACCCGACGGGCCTCGGAATCGATCATAAACGCGGCTTCCACCGCCGCCAGTTCCCGGGCAAAGGCGCGCGAGACCGGGCTACCGAAGCGGGCCAGGCCCTCCGCCGGCGAAACCAACTGTCCCCACGACAAGCGCCCATACCGGGAATGAAGGGCGAAAAACCCGCGAACGCTCCCCGGCACGGCGGTCGGTCGGGCCGCTGATTCGGGTACCGTGGCCGACGCCCGGGGCAGGAAATCCAGGGCCTGGGTTTGACCGGATTCCCGGTCCTGGTACAAACACACGCCGCCGCCGCCCAGGCTGGCCGACCCGGGCAGGACGACCGCCAGGGTAAAATAAACCGCCACCGCCGCATCCGCCGCCGATCCTCCCGCCGCCAGGATTTCCCGGCCAACCAGGGCCGCCCTGGGAGCATCGGCGGCGACCCCGCCCAGGAACCCTTCCACGTATCCCACCGTTCCCTTTTTGGGCCCCCCTTCGAGAAGGGTGCAGGACGAAAGCAGGAAACCGGCCAATAAAGGAGCGAGTAAAAGGGCCATTTGACGGCGGCCCGGCCCGCTACTACCCTTGATACGTTCAGGAGAACTTGAAACCTTGTTGATATTCATCCGCCGCCCCATTGCTGTTTTCGTCTCGCTTGCCATCATCCTGGCCGCCCTTTCCCTGCGTCCCCTCGAAGCCGCCGGCCGGAAGTTATCCTTCATCCGGGATGCGGAGATAGAAAATACCATCCGGGATTACGCAGCGCCACTGTTCAGGGCCGCCGGGTTGCAGTCTTCTTCCATCAAGATATTTCTGGTCAACGACAATTCCCTTAACGCCTTTGTCGCCGGCGGACAAAAGCTGTTCCTTAACACCGGATTGGTGCTCAAAAGCGCCCATCCGGGGCAGCTTATCGGGGTTATCGCCCACGAAACCGGTCATATCTCCGGCGGGCACCTGGCCCGCGCCCGCGACGCCATGAGCAATGCCACCGCCCAGACCATACTGGCCCTGGTGCTGGGGGGCGCCGCCGCCGTCGCCTGCCGCCCGGATGTAGGCGCGGCAATCGCCTTGGGCGGACAGCAGGCCGGATTGGGGTCATTCCTGAAATATACCCGTACTCAGGAATCGGCCGCCGACCAGGCGGCCATGAGCTTCCTGGACGCCACGGGCCAGTCGGCGGTGGGGCTTCGGGAATTCATGGAGCTTTTGGAGGACCAGGAACTGCTGAGCACGACGCGGCAAGACCCCTACCTGCGCACCCATCCCCTTTCCGGCGACCGTATCGTCGCCCTGGATGCCCACATCGCCCGTTCTCCCTACAGTAGAACGCCGCAATCCCAGGATTTCATCGTCCGCCACCGCCGAATGCTGGCCAAACTGACCGGTTTCCTGAAACCTTTGGCGACCACGCTGCGCACCTACAAGGAGACCGACAACAGCCTTGAATCCCGCTACGCCCGCGCCATCGCCTATTACCGCAAGCCCCAGATGGAAAAGGCCCTGGCGCTTATCGACAGCCTGATCGCCGAAAATCCCGCCGACCCCTATTTTCATGAACTGCGGGGGCAAATGCTGTTTGAAAACGGCCGCCCGGCGGAAGCCTTGATTTCCTACAAGACGGCGGTCGGCATTCTTCCTCATTCATTCCTTCTGCGGGCCGACCTGGCCAAGGTTCAGCTTGAACTCAATGACCCGGCGTTGCTGGATGACGCCATCGCCAACCTGCAGGTCGCCCTGCAATTCGAAAACCAGGTCCCCTTCACCTGGCGGCAGTTGGCCATCGCCTACGGGCGGAAAGGTAAAATGGGGGAAAGCTCCCTCGCCCTGGCCGAGGAAGCCCTGTTGGTCGGAAAAAAGGAACCCGCCATCTACCATGCAACCCGCGCTGAAACCCTGCTCCCCCGGGGATCCATCGGCTGGCTCAAGGCCCAGGATATTCTGGAAACGGCCAAGCGGCAGTAAACCGCCGATCCGCGGGCGGCCGAACCGTAGGATGCACCGCCTTCTCGGCGCCGTGGTGCTGGCCGCCTGGTTCGCCGTTTCCGGCTGCACGGCGCCCACCGTGCCCGCCGACCCTTCGGGGCGAACGGTTGTCCTGCCCCCCCTGGGCCCGCTTTCCGCCAATCCTTTGACCGGCGGCTGGATTATCCAGACGCCGGGTTTCGCCACCGGCTCCGGCGAACGCCTTGCCGTTGCCGAGACCCGGGGAAGATGGGGGCTGAAGCTGCTCGGCGGCCCTGCTCCCTTGCTGGCCGCGAAGCCCACCAACGGGGTGCTGCCCATCTCTCCCTACCTGAGTTGGTCCTGGGCCATGGAGTGGCAGGGCGCCGGCATCCACCCGGTGCGCATCGTCGTCGGCTTTCACGGCGGCGCGCCGGACGGCGGCGGCTGGGGCGGACAGCCCTTTGCCTGGCTGGGAACGGCCCTTCCCCCGCACGACCGCCGGTTGGAGGTGACCTGGGGGGAATCGGCCCTCGAACGGGGCAACCTGGTTCTTCCACAAGAGGACGGCAAGGATGTGCCCCGGTACACGGTGCGGGGTGGGCGGGAAAAGGCCGGCATCTGGTTCGATGAAACCGTCGACCTGCTGGACCTGTACAGCCGCGCCTGGCCGGAGGACGACGCCAGCCGGGCGCGGGTGGTATTCATCGGCGTCGCCGCCGCCGCCAGCCGACGTCCGGTGGCCGGGACCATCGCCGACATCGTCCTTTTCCGTTGATCCCCACCCTCCATCCGGGTGGTATTCCCCGTTGACGGGTCAATCTTCTCTCTCCTAGTGTGACCGGCTTCAAACCCCGACGAGAAAGCGGCCATGAAATTCATCCACGTCACCGACACCCACTTGGTGCCCGCGGGCCAGTTGCTTTTCGGCCTCGACCCTATCCAGCGGCTGAACGCCTGCATCGACGACATCAATACCCATCACGGCGACGCCGGGATGTGCATCATCACCGGCGATATCGCCGACCGGGGAGAACCCGAGGCCTATGCCGACATGAACCGCTGTCTGGCGCGGCTGTCCCTGCCGTGGCACGTGCTGGTGGGCAACCACGACCACCGGGACCGCTTCAAGCAAGCCTTCCCCCAGGCCCCAACCGATGAAAACGGCTTTGTCCAATCGGCCCTGGAAACCGAAGCCGGGGTCTTCCTGTGCCTGGATACGATTGAGCCCGGGACCAGCAAAGGGTCCTATTGCGGACATCGGCGGCGGTGGCTTCGCCGGCGGCTGGCGGAATACCGGGGCCGATCCATTTATTTATTCATGCATCATCCGCCCTTTGACATCGGCATCCCGTCCCTGGACCGGGTCGGCCTGCGGGAAAAAGAGGAATTCGCCAGGGCAGTGGACGGCTTCGACACCATCCGGCACATCTTCTTCGGCCACGTGCACCGGCCCGTGGCCGGCAGTTGGCGGGGCATCCCGTTCACCACGATGCGCGGCACCAATCATCAGGTGCCCTTCGACCTGGAGACGGTCAAACCCGTTCCCCACAGCCACGAACCCCCGGCCTATGCCGTGGTGTTCCTGGACGACCGGCAGACGACCGTGCATTTTCACGACTATCTGGATAAAACCACCCTGGACGAGTCGGGCGGCGCTTACACTTACGCCGGCTGATACCACGGAGGCGGCAATGGAACCGGACAATTTCACCCGCATGGCCCACCGCCGGTTCGCCCGCGAGCCCTTTCAATACCACCGCTCATAAGAATAGAGAGACAGAGAGAGACGATGATCGATCAGCAAACCATCCGCGCCCAATTGGACAAAGTGCTTACCGACGCCACCATCGCCGGTCTTCCCAACCACTACAAGGGCAAGGTGCGCGATACCTACCGCCTGGATGATGGCCGCTTGATCATCATCGCCACCGACCGCCAGAGTGCGTTCGATGTGAACCTGGCCGCCGTGCCGTTCAAGGGCCAGGTGCTGACCCAGACCGCCCGCTACTGGTTTGACGTCACCCGCGAAATCTGCCCCAACCACGTAATCGAATACCCGGACCCCAATGTGGTGGTGTGCAGGAATCTGGACATGCTGCCGGTGGAAATGGTGGTGCGCGATTACATGACCGGTTCCACCAACACCTCCATCTGGCCCATGTACCAGTCCGGAGAACGGCAAATGTACGGCGTCACCTTCCCCGATGGGCTGGTCAGGAACCAGAAGCTGCCGCGAACCATCCTCACCCCGACCACCAAGGCGGCCCAGGGGGAACACGACGCTCCCGTCACGCCCGCCGAAATTGTCGAGCAGGGCTTGCTCAGCCAGGCCCGCTGGGACCAGTTGGCGGAGCTGTCCCTGGCGGTATTCGCCCGCGGGCGGGAACTGGCGGCGGAACGGGGCCTTATCCTGGTCGATACCAAATTCGAATTCGGCCTGGATGAAAGTGGCGCCGTATGCCTGGCCGATGAAATCCTCACCCCCGACAGCAGCCGCTACTGGATCGCCGAAACCTACGAGGAAAGCATGGCGGCCGGCAGGAACCCGGACGGACTGGACAAGGAGTTCCTGCGCCTTTGGGTCGGTGAACGGTGCGACCCCTATAAGGACCCCATCCCCGACATCCCCGAGGACACCCTGGTGGAATTTTCCCAGCGTTACATCCGCCTCTATGAAACCGTCACCGGCCGGGAGTTCAGCGCCGATGCAAGCGGCCAGCCCGTGCTGGAACGCATCCGGAAAAACCTGGAAGGGTATATGTGAGCGGGTGCGGGAAGTTCGGAATTCAAGGAAGAAGTCTTTAGCACCTTCGCAGGGAAGCTAGGGTGTGTACTCATAGTCCGAGGGTCCGCGGGTTGAATCTAAAAAGGACGATGAGGACCAAGACCGCCCCGGCCGCCTTCCGGATTTCACCAGTCGAATCCGGGGCAGCCCCCGTTTCCGGTGGCCCGGTTGCCGCCCTTGATGTGGGTCGCCGGCCATTCCTAAGGGCCGCCCGGTGATCCGTTACGCGGCCATGGCGCCGGCCGGCGCGGTGTCCCTGTCGGCCATTTTGTGGGGGCTGTGGTGGATTCCCCTTCGTTCCCTGGAAGCGCGCGGGCTGACCGGCGATTGGGCCAGCGTCGTCCTTTACGGCATGGCGGCGGTGCCCTTGCTGCCGCTGGTCGTGATCCGCTGGCGGACGCTGGCCGAAAACGGCGGGGCCATTCTGGTTATCGGGTTTCTGTTCGGCGCCACCTTCGCCGCCTGGAGCCACGCCGTCCTCACCGGTGGCGTGGTTCGGGCGACCCTGCTGTTCTATTTGTCGCCGGTGTGGGCGACCCTGTTCGCCATGACCCTGTTGGGGAACCGCCCCAACCGCTGGCGGCTGGCCTCCATCGTCTTTGGCCTGGGCGGCGCCGTGGTGATCCTGGGCGCCGATGGCGAACTCCCCTGGCCCCGGCAAACCGCCGACTGGATGGCCCTGGGTTCCGGGGCGACCTTTGCCCTCGGCGTCACCTTGACGCGCAAATCCGGTGTAATCGGCGCCTGGGAGCAGACCTTCGCCACCTTCACCCTGGCTGCCTTGACCGCCATCGCCATCGCCCTCTTATTCACCGTGGGAGAAACACCACGGGCGTCCCAGGTCATGGCCGCGCTGCCATTCATACTGGGGGCATCGTGGCTGATGCTCATTCCCATCACCTGGCTTTTCATCTGGGCCGCCGCCCGCATGGACCCGGGCCGGGTTTCCATCCTGTTGCTTTTTGAAATTGTCGCCGCCGCCGTCAGTGCCGGCCTGCTAACCGACGAGCCCTTCGGCATTCGCGAACTGATTGGCGGAGCACTGATCGTCACCGCCGGTGCCATCGAAGGGGCCGATGAAATGCGGCGCCGGCCCGGCAAGGCCCGGGAGGCATTGCCGGGATGACGGCGGGATCACCAGCGGCGGTTGCCAGGCTTCATTTCGGTTTGCGGCAGGCGGATATCGAAATTTCGCCGTATTCGGGCGTCCAGTTCGCCGCCGATGTGACCGGGGTAATGGTTGGCCAGAACTTCCATCACCTTTCCCCGGGCGCGGGCGCGGATATCCGTGGCCCCGGCGGATTCCCACTGGTCGGGCGTGGAACGGTCGCTGAGGCGGGGATAGACGTAATCCTTTTCCATGCGCGCCAGGGTCTGGGCATGGCCCAGGTAGTGGTTGGGTCCGGCGACAACTTCGGCCATGGTTTCCACGGACAGGGTTTCATCGCTAACCTCGATGCCGCGAATGCTGCGCAATACGGCGCCCAGCATATCGTTGTCGATGACGAAGCCTTCCAGGGAAACCCCCAACAGGCTGGCGGTCATGCCGGCGGATTCGTGGATCATGGTCGCCCCCGCGTGCCCGGCCAGGGCGGTGGTGTAGCCCTTTTCGAAACCGGACTGGGCGTCGGGGATCTTGGAATCGGTCATGCCGGCGGCGACACTGGACGGTAACCCATAGAAATTGGCCATCTGCGCGCTGGCCGCCATGAGCACCGCCTGTTCGCCACTGCCGCCGCTCATGGCGCCGGTGCGCAGGTCGGAAACCAAAGGCCAGGTGCCGAACAAGGCCGGATGGCCCGGCGAAATCAGGTTCACATAAACCAAACCGGCCAGGCATTCGGCCACCGCCTGGGTCACCGCCCCGGCCAGGGCGGCGGGCGCCGTCGCCCCCGCCTGGCCCGCCGACAGCAGGACGACCGGAACACCCAGGCGCACCTGGGCTTCCAGGCAGCGGCAGGCGTCGGCGGCGAAACGCAGCGGTGGCACGACGAAGCAGTTGGAAGTGTGGCAGAAGGGCTTTTCCTTGAACTTGCCTTCGCCGCCCGCCGCTATGTCGAACATGGCGACAACCGCTTCCACCGTTTCCGGCTGGGAAAAGGCGAGGCCAAAGGGTTTGGTGGTTCCGCTCATGCCGGCATAGGCGGTGTTGATCTCCAGCGGGTGGGAATCGGAAATGTCGCGGGCGATCAGCGGCCTGAGCGCGAAATGGATGTGTTCCAGGGAATCGATCAGGCGGAAAACGTCATACAGGTCGGCCAGGGTGGAAGACCGGTACTGGCCGGTGGAAAAATCGACAATGGAAACGGCGGCGCCGCCGGTGCCGAAATGCACCCGCTGGCCCGAAATGTCCAGGTCATGGGCCGGGTCCTGGCCGTGGAGCATGAACCCCTTGCAGGCCTTGGCGATGGTCTCTTCCACCAGGGCGCGGGGGAAACACAGCCGTCCGGCGTCATTCATGGTCCCGCCGCCGGAGGTGACGATATCGACGCAGGACGGGATCGGATCGGCAAGGCCGATGCGTTGCAGAATATCCAGGGCTGCCTGATGGATGCGTTGCTGGTCCCGGTCGCTCAATGGTCGGTAGAGGCCGCCGGTGACCCCAGGGCCCACCGCCCGTTCGGCAATCGGCGGCGGTATTTCCCGGGCCGCCACGCGCCCGGCGCGGCCTCCGGATTTACGGCGGGAAGGAGAACCGGTCATGGGCACAACCCCTCTACAAAGGCGGCATGATGCATCCCTTCCGGTTGGCGCCGCATGAACGACCGTCCGAACCGGAACGGGCCAGCAAAATCTAATCACGGATTGACGGTTGGGTTAAGCGAATTCGCTAACCGCCGGGAAGAAATTTATCGGCTAGGGGAGCGCCTCGAAGATATCGCCCAGCAAGTTCAGGCTCGCCTTGCCGGTAACCGGCAGACCTTTCGACTGCTGGAAGGCGCGAACCGCCGCCGCCGGGTCGGCGTCGGCGTCGAATCCCGAGAGCGCCAGGAGTTGGCGGATGGTGCCGATAGGCGCGTTCTTGCCTTTCGCCGGGGCCTTGCCATAGCCGGGAACCCTGTCCCTTAATGCCCCCATGAAGCGGGAACTGGGAACGGCGATGCCGTAGGCGTCCTCGCGGCCCTCGGTGTTGGCCGACAGAATGCCCACCACGCGGAAGCTGCCGTCCCGGTGAATGAAGATAGGCGAGCCGGAATCGCCGGCGATGGCGTCGCAGCCATGGGCGAGAAGGTCCAACCCCTCCAGGTATCCCCAAATGTCACAGTTCATGTTGGCGGACAGCACGTATTGCCGGTCGCGGCTGTAACCGGCCTGGGAGGTCACGGTTTTCTTTTTATGGTCCCGGGTACTTCCCCGATGGGGCGTGAACAAAGAGGCATCGGGGCGGGCCAGACCAAAATAACCGGCGATGGAACCAATATCCTTTTTAAGTTCCACCAGGGCCCAATCGTCCAGGGATTTGGAAGCAGGGCCTTTTGGCCCTTTGTAGACGAAGCGGGGAGCGATAAGCACGTACGCCGCCCTGGAATAGGCCACGTATGCGCCTTTCTGATAGCCGGCGACGAAATGGAGGAATTCGGGCGGCATGAAGGCGCCCGTACTCCGGTTCCACAGGCAGTGGGCCGCCGTCAGCACGGTCCTCGGCCCGACGAGGACGCCGGTGCAGAATCCGCCCTTCTTGTTGAGGCGGCCTATGGCGCTCCACGGGTATTCGGTGGCCTCCACCACCAGGCGGTTGTCTGCCCCCTTGATGCCGTCCAGGGAGTATTTTCCCGCCTGCGCGGACGGATGGAGTACCATCAGGGCGATCAGGACCCCTGCCGGGAAAAAGGCAGGAAAGAGCAAGACAGGTTTTCTCAATCCCATGACAATAACCGCCGGATTAACTATTCTTTTCCAATAAATCATAATACTCGAAAGCCAAAGGGAAGCCGATCGCTAAGGCAGCGGTTGTGGCGCCGGCTGGCGTGGAGAAAGGTGATGGCTGAGCCACAGCCTATACGGATTTTGTTCTTCGAGGACCGGCCGGAAAAAACCGGGATGATCTCCAAGTTATTGGGCAAGGTGAAGAACTCTCCATTCAATGTGACCAAGGTAAAGTGGAGCGAAGCGACCCTGAAACGGATCGCCGCCGAACGCTACGACATCACCTTGCTGCATTTCGGCGTCATCGATGACAAGTCGCTGAATATGGTCCAGACCCTCTATGGCCGGGTGGAATGGCGGCCCATTGTCGTCGTCTCGGATGACGACCGGGACGAGGTGGTGATCCATGCGGTACGCACCGGCGCCGATGATTTCATCAAGAGCTCGGAGTTGGACACCCGTCTTTTGACCCGGGCGCTGTTGTTCGCCATCGAGCGCACCACCCGGGCCCGCAAGCGGGCCGGCGTGCCGGCCTACCGGGAGATCCGCCACACGGCGGGCGGCATCATGGACCGGTTGCCCATGGGAGTGATTTTGGTCAGCGCGGAAGGCCAGGTGCTGTTGATCAACCGGAAGGCGCGGGAGATCGCCGGCCAGAAGGACGGATTCGGAATTGGCGGCAAGGGCACCATCCAGGCCCACAAGGCGGCCGAGACCAAGGCCCTGGCCGATTTGATCGAACAGACAGCTTCGGGCGACGGCAAGGATGAATCGGACACCGAGTTCACCCTAACCCTCTCCCGGCCATCCTATAAGCAACCCTTCCTGTTGCTTATTTCGCCGGTGGGGGGCGATGGCCAATCGCCAAACCGGCAGGGTGGCGCCGCCATCTTCATCAGCGACCCGGAGGATTCCCTGGATATTTCGCCCGACGTGCTGTCCCGGCTGTATGAGCTCACCACCGCCGAAGCCCGGGTCTTGAAGGGCCTGTGCCAGGGCAACCGGGTGGAGACCCTGGCCGAGGACCTGAACGTTACCGTCCATACGGTGCGCCATCAGCTTAAGCAGGTTTTCCGCAAGACCGGCACCCAGCGGCAATCGGAACTGATCAAGCTGATCCTCACCGGGCCGGCGGCCATCCGCGCCGAGCGAAGGAAGGCGGGCCGGGCGGCAACGGTGGAAGATTAGACCGGACCGGGCGGCCGAATTGGCCGGCAGCGAACTTCCGGTTGTTCGGCCCGATTCCCCGAAACCGGCTGTCAGAGCCACTTTTTACCCCATCTGGCCACCCCATCTGGCAAGCCGCGCCCAGGCTATTTCGAGTCCCTATTAAGGCTCCGTTTAGGACTGCTCCCTATAGTCGGCGGACAGGTCTGGTCCCCACAGGAGCGCATCGTGAGCCAAAATCGTCGGACCGCATGGTACCGCCCCTTGATCCCTGCCGGGACCCCAGGGCAATCGATGGCGATTGCACTATCCCTGCTCGCTCCCTTGGTTGTTTTCCAACCTGCCGAGACCCGGGCGGCGGACCATGTGAATGTCTTCGGCAGTAAGGAAACCAAATACAAGGGCTTAAAGCCGTTCCCCAAGTGGACGGGAGTCCTGAAGCGTTACCTCAAGTAAAAGGCGGAACAAAACGTCGGCGGAAGCTGCCAGTCCAGCCAGTTCAACAAGTGCCAGTATGATCGCTGGATGAAGCTGATCGACCAGACCCGCACCGAGGCCCCCCTGGCCCAACTCAAACGGGTCAACGGATTCATGAACCGGCACCGGTATATCATTGATCCCATTAACTGGGGGGTAAAGGATTACTGGGCGACGCCTGGGCAGTTTTTCCGAAAACACGGGGACTGCGAAGACTACGCCATCGCCAAGTACCTGTCCCTGAAAATGCTGGGGTGGGACACCGGCAAGATGCGAATCGTCGTGTTGCGGGACCTGAACCTGAAGATCGCCCACGCGGTGCTTTTGGTCCGCTTGAACGATTCTTACATGCTGCTCGACAATCAAATCGCAATCGTGGTGGATTCCAAACGCATCCGTCACTACCGGCCCATCTATTCGGTCAACGAAAAATCCTGGTGGCGGCACCGGATGACCGGCTGACCGGCTTCCATTGCCTCCAAGGAAAAACGGCGGCCCCACCGGAGCCGCCGTTTCTTTTTCGCCTTCGCCGGCCACGCCGGCAACTGGTGTTTCGTCGGTTACAGGCCTTCGGCCCGGGGTTCGGAACGCCACTCGGGCGCCGTTCCTTCGACCCCGCGGGCGCCGCCGGCGCCTTCCTCGATCACCGCGACGTTCATTTCCTTAACCAGACCGCCAATCGAGGCCAGGAGCCGGTAGGCGTTGAACTGAGCCGAATAATCCGAGGTCAGGTGCCGTACGCGGGCGTTGAACAGCTCGTTTTCCGAATCGAGCAGGTCAAGCAGGTCCCGCTGGCCGATTTCAAATTCCTGGCGATAGGTGGCCACCACCTGGGCATTGGCCAGCACTTCATCGGCCAGAGCCTCGGCCCGGGCGCGGGCCTTGACCATGGCGTTCCAGGACTGGCGAACCTCTTCCTCGGCCAGCCGGCGGAGGTGAAGGAACCGTTCCCTGGATTCGGCCAGGCGCTCATGGAATTCGTGCTTATTGGCGACGTCGATGCCACCGCGATACAGATTGTAATTCACCACCATCATGGCGGTCACATCCTTATTGGGACCCCGCGTGCCATCGGTGTTGTGATTGCGGTTGGCGATCAATTCAAAATCCAGGGTCGGCCACAGGCTGGCGTTCGAAGCGCTGAGTTCAGCCCGGGAAACATCGATATCCGCCCGGCTCAGGTTGAGGGTCGGGTTTTGGCTGAATGCGACTTCCACGGCCGCGTCCACGTTAGCCGGAATGGCGGCTTCGTTGAGCGTCGGACGGGTAAGGTTATCCGGCTCCTGACCGACAAAGCGCCGGAAGGAGATGATGGACTGTTCCAGGTCCCGCTGGGTTTCCACCAGGGTCGCCCTGGCGCTGGCGACGCGGGCTTCGGCCTGCTGAATGTCGCCGATGCCGCTTTCACCGGCATCCACACGGGTGCGAACCTCGTCCTCGATGCGGCGGTGGTTTTCGACGTTCTGCACGGCCTGTTCCACGATATCCGTGTTGCGAAGCACGTCCAGGTAGGATTGGGATACGTCGAGGGCCAGGAATTCGGTTCGCTCCACGACCCGG
>JAJRSS010000188.1 GCA_024278615.1 Alphaproteobacteria bacterium | reverse complement strand
TACCGGGCCCGGGCGATGGACACCACCAACCGGCGGCCCCTGGTGGTGATCCGTTTCGACCGCCCCAGCGTGCCTTTCGAACAAGCCCTGTACAACGCCGTCAGCCAGATCCTGGACCGGCGGCCCAACGCGGTTTTCGACCTGGTGGCCGTGGCTCCGGCGGGCGGCGGGCAGGCCAGGGTGGCGATCAATTCCACCAAGGCCCGCCAGCACGCCGAAAAGGTGCTGCGTTCCCTGCTGGAAATGGGCCTGCCGCCGGGGCGGGTGGCGGTATCGGCCAAGACCAGCACCCAGGCCAAATCCAACGAGGTTCACCTGTACCTGCGGTAGGACGGGAGTGAAATAATCGGCGGAAAAACCGGCGCCCACGGGGTGCCGGTTTTTCCTTGCCCGCCTGGATTTTCGATCAAACGGCCACGTTGTCGATCAGCCGGGTATCGCCCAGCCGGGCCGCCGCCAGCACCCGGGCCGGCGCGCCGGAGTCCCCGAACAACTCCGGGACCGGCTGCAAGGTAAGGGCGTCGCGGACCGTCAGGTAATCGACGGCGGCAAACCCCGCCTCCAGCAATCGCCGCTCTCCCCGGGCGGCCTCTTCCGCCGGACCGCCGCCGGCGGCCACCCTTTCCGCCACGGCGCGGATCGTCCCATAGAGGGCGGGGGCGATTTTGCGTTCGTCTTTACTCAGGTAGGCGTTGCGCGACGACAGGGCCAGGCCGTCGTCCTGCCGAACCGTCGGCACGCCTTCGATGGCGATGGGAAAGTTCAGGTCGGCGGCCATGCGGCGGATGACCTGAAGCTGCTGGAAATCCTTCTCGCCGAAAAAGGCCCGGTCGGGCATGGCCTGGGCGAACAGCTTGGCGACCACCGTGGCGACGCCAGTGAAGAAACCGGGGCGGCATTGCCCTTCCAGCATGTCGCCCAGGCCGGGAACGGAAACCTGGGTCACCGCGCCGGGCGGGTATATTTCCTCCACCCCGGGGGCATAGACCAGATGGGCGCCGGCGCCGGCGAACAGGCGCACGTCCCGTTCTTCGTCGCGCGGATAGGTTTCGAAATCCTCGCCGGGGCCGAACTGTTTCGGGTTGACGAACAGCGTCGCCACCGTACGCGCCGTCGCCTCGGCCGAGCGCCGGACCAGGGCCAGATGCCCTTCGTGCAGGCCGCCCATGGTCGGCACCAGGCCGATGGCATGACCGTCCCGGCGCCAGCCGTCAAGGCGAAGACGCAGTTGACCGGCGGTGCGGACGATTTCCAGCGCCGGAGCTTCCGCCATTTCCCGTCTAATCCGGCTTGACCCCGAAACAGTGTTCGGGGCCGGGGAAACGCCCGGCGCGCACGTCGGCGGCGTATTCGACCGCCGCCTGGCGGATGCCCTCGCCCAGGTTGGCGTAACGCTTCACGTGCTTGGGCGTGAAATCGGAAAACAGCCCGGTCATATCCTCGGTGACCAGGATCTGTCCGTCGCAATGGGGCGAGGCACCGATGCCGATGGTGGGCACCGGCACGGTCTCGGTGATGCGCCGCGCCAGGGGTTCCACCGTGCCTTCCACCACCATGGCGAAGGCGCCGGCGGCGGCCACCGCCACGGCGTCGGCGAGGATACTGTCCGCTTCGCCGCCGGCCTTGCCGTGGGAACGGAAACCGCCCGCCGTGTTCACCGATTGGGGCAGCAGGCCGACATGGGCCAGCACCGGAATGCCCCGCCGGGTCAGGAAGCGGATGGTTTCGGCCATTTCTTCTCCGCCTTCCAGCTTGATCCCGGCGCAGCCCACTTCCTTCATCACCCGGGAGGCGGCGCGGAAAGCGGCTTCGGGGGATTCCTGGTAGGAGCCGAACGGCATGTCGACGATGACGCAGGTCTTGGTCGAACCGCGCATCACCGCCTGGCCGTGGGCGATCATCATGTCCAGGGTGACGGCAAGGGTGCTGTCCAGGCCATAAAGCACCATGCCCAGGGAATCGCCGACCAGCAGCAAATCCGCCTGGTCATCCAGCAGCACGGCGGTGAGGGAGGTATAGGCGGTAAGGCCGACAATGGGCGTGGCGCCCTTCATCGCCCGGATGTCGGGAACCGTGGTCCGTTTCAATTGTCTGTGGGTACTCATCGTGCTGTCCTTCGTTCAGCCCCCCGCTTCACCCGATTTCGCTTGATTTTGACCCGTTTCGAGTGAGCGCGGCTTCAATACATACCGTAATTCCGGCGGCCGCCGAAGCAGGGAGTTTAGCCCCCCAGCCGATGCTTTTGATCCCGATCCTCCGGCTGGACCGAAAGGACATCGGCCAGCCGGTTGTGGATCACCGCCGCCCACATACCCTATGGATAATGTGGAAAACTATATTTTGCGATTAAAAACATTACACTAATTATAAACCACCTGTGGACAAGTTGGTCGATAAATTAGGGATTAGGTGGATGGCCCGTCGCCGCCGGCGTCGTCGGGGTCGCCGGCGGATGAGCGGTCCCGCCCCTGGCCGGGGTCTGGAGGTTTTTTCCACCGGGGCCGGAAGGCCCAATAGGCCACCCCGGCGAACAGCACCAGCAGGGCGAGGATGGTCGGCCAGCTCATTTCACCGTTTTCCATACCAAAAAGGTCTTCCGCCGCCAGTATCGGCCCCGGCGGCCCGCCTGTCGCCAATAATCGGCCACGAAATGGACACGGTTCTTTACCATTGTTCCGTATTCAGGGCACCATGGATGCCGGAAAAAAAAGAGACACTGGAATATTCAAACACGGGGCCTTGGCGGGGCCATGAACAAAACAAGCTTCGGCACGGGCAATTTCGGACCGGCGCCCCGGGCGCT
>JAJRSS010000187.1 GCA_024278615.1 Alphaproteobacteria bacterium | reverse complement strand
GCGCACATGGGCTGGCAGGCGGCGACGGTGGACCTGGACACACCCAGGGACTGCCTGGCCAAGTTCAAGTCAAACCGGCATGTGGGCTGGGTCATCCTGGGCGCCATCATCGCCGGCCAAGTGGTCAATTAGAGGCGTCAGCGATGGGTCTTTTGCACGTCGCAGGGAGGCTTTTCCTTTCCGGCGATGACATAGACCCAGGATTCGAAAAACCAGTTACCCGAGGCGCTGCGGCATTCCATGTTCGCCGGTGAGCCGGGAAACAGAAATATAGCCATGATCAGGGCATAAACCGCCAGGACCGCCAACCCGGACATGATGCCGTTGAGCCAGCCCAGCCGGGGTATTTTTTCGTGGCGTTGATAGATACCGGCGCCCAGGGCGGCTTTGCTCAAGGTTCCGGCTTCCATCCGGCTCAGAACCTCGCGACCCAGGGAGCGGACCCAGGGCGGAACGGTCCGGTGAAACATGTAGTCGGCGAAAACCCGTTCGAGAAATCTGGTTTCCGCCCGGCGGCCGAACCAGCGGCGGAAGGCCAGGTCGAAGAAGTCGTATTCGCGAATGCCCAAGGCGGCGGCCGCGTCCATGACCATATGGCCGTCATCCCGGGATCGATGGATGGTAAACACCGGGTTTTCCCCATCAATAATCGTCGACAAGGATCAAGGACCACGCTTTGCCGTAATACAGCTTTATTGTAGGGCTTTCCTGGTTCAATTCAAAATTCAAAGGGCGAAAACTCCGAATAGGCGAAGGGCTGGCTGTCCGCTTCCACTGTTTCCACCCGGGACCGGCGGATCATTTCGTCGGCGATGATCTGGCCAACGAATTCATTCAGCGGCTGACCTTGGCAAAGGCGGTCCCGCATGTACGCCAGCACCTGTTCCTGGGAGAATGCCGGCCACCGGCGCCCGTGGGCCTGGATGGCTGCCAGGGCGATGGGTTCGCCGTTGTCGGCCAGGCAGCCTCTGCGGCTGACGTAGGCGAAGGCGTGATCCAGCGCCGGCCCATGGTCCGGCGCCAGGCGAATGCCTTCCAGCCTGCCGAAATCATAGTTGAAGCCCACAGCCTCGGTCCCATGCATGTGGTCCAGTTCCTGGTCGTTCAGCCAGTTGATGAACAGGGTGACCGTGGTTCCGGGGCTGTACTGCAAGGTGGCGGGGACAGAGCCGTAATTGGAGAAGTGGGCGGAATAGACGGTATCGAAATCGAAAAGCCGGGCCCTGATCACCGGGATGGCGTTGCCGTTCATGGGCGAGAACTTGCGGGAAAGCTGTTCCGGCGACTGGTTGGAGCCCACCGCCAGCACCGGCCAGCGACCCGAAAGATCCGGCAAAGGACCATCCGCCGGCAACGCCTGATGGCCGCCATCGGCCAAAAGGTAGGACTTTCGCGGAATCCGGTAGGGATAGGCCTTGGCCCGACGAAGGGGATCGAAATCCATGATGAACCTACCCGAAAACGGCTGTGCCTGCCTGTTCGTGGCCGCCCAAATGCACTTGGCCGATTGTACCGGTTCCCTTGCTCCAAACCCAGGTCTCAAACCTAGGACCTTGACGGGGGCGATTTCATGGGCTGTCTATGGGCTCCGTTCAAACAACAAGGACCCGGCCCATGGCCTATTCCTCCTTGCGCGATTTCATGGACCGGCTGGAACGGGAGGGACGGCTTGTCCGGGTATCCGAGCCCGTTTCCCCCAATCTGGAAATGACCGAAATCCAGACCCGCCTGCTGGCCGAAGGCGGGCCGGCGGTGTTGTTCGAGAACGTGGCCGACGGCGAACGCAAATACGGCATGCCGGTGCTGGTCAACCTGTTCGGCACGGTGGAGCGGGTGGCCTGGGGCATGAACCGCGAACCGGGCCAGTTGCGGGAAGTGGGCGAGACCCTGGCCTTCCTGCGCCAACCGGAACCGCCGGGCGGCTGGCGGGAAGCGCTGGAAATGCTGCCGTTGCTCAAAACCGCCATGTCCATGAAACCGAAAACCACCCGCAAGGCGCCCTGTCAGGAGGTGGTGCTGACCGGCGGCGACATCGACCTGAATACCCTGCCTATCCAGAATTGCTGGCCGGGAGAGCCGGCGCCGCTGATCACCTGGCCGCTGGTGGTCACCCAGGGGCCGCGGGTGGCGGTCAAGGACGGCGACAAGCGGGACGGCCTTAACCTGGGCATTTACCGCATGCAGGTGACCGGGCCCAACACCACGCTCATGCGCTGGCTGAAACACCGGGGCGGCGCCCAGCAACTGGCCCGGTGGAAGAAGACGCGCACCGACCCCATGCCCGTGGCCGCCGTCATCGGCGCCGACCCGGGCACCATCCTGGCCGCCGTGACGCCCATCCCCGACACCCTTTCCGAATATCAGTTCGCCGGATTGTTGAGGGGCGAAAAGGTGGAACTGGTGGACTGCAAGACCATCCCCCTGAAGGTGCCGGCCAATGCCGAGATCGTCATCGAGGGTCATGTGTCCCTCAGCGACGAGGGCGACGAAGGCCCCTATGGCGATCACACCGGCTATTACAACGCCGTCGAGTCTTTCCCCGTGTTTACCGTCAGCGCCATTACCATGCGCCGTGACCCCATCTATCTTTCCACTTTTACCGGCCGGCCGCCGGACGAGCCTTCCGTGCTGGGCGAGGCGCTGAACGACGTATTCGTCCCCCTGCTGACCCAGCAGTTCCCCGAGATCGTCGATTTCTGGCTGCCGCCGGAAGCGTGTTCCTACCGCATGGCGGTGGTTTCCATGAACAAGGCCTATGCGGGTCACGCCAAGCGGGTGATGATGGCGGTGTGGTCGTATCTGCGCCAGTTCATGTACACCAAGTTCGTCATCGTCGTGGACGCCCACATCGACGCCCGCGACTGGAAGGATGTCATGTGGGCGGTTTCCACCAACGTCGATCCGGCCCGGGATTTCACCGTGATCGAAGACACGCCCATCGACTACCTTGATTTCGCCTCGCCCCAATCGGGCCTGGGCAGCAAGGTGGGCATCGACGCCACCGCCAAGATAGGACCGGAAACGGCGCGGGAGTGGGGCCGGCCGATCCGCATGACCGACGCAGTGATCGAGGAAGTGAGCCGCAAATGGCAAAGCCTGGGCCTGCCCGGCGGCGGCAAACCCATCTGGAAATAACCGTTCCGCCACCGTGTTTTATAGGGTCTACTTCCTTACTTACCAATAAACAGAAAAATTTTCATGTATATAAGAATTTTTTCTTGATATTAGATAACGCAGGGTATAATTACTCTCCCATCGAACAGCACCCGTGTGTTTGGATATCCGGGTCTCCATCTTCCCGGTGACCGACAAATGGGAAAAGGTTCGGCTTGCCCTGGACTGAACCCATAAGCCTCTGGCGAAATCGGCTTCAGGCCCCCCGCCGCCTTCGACAAGGTCAACCGGGCGGCCGACGGGGGCCGCCCGACCGGGTGGCTGGGCTGCCTTCCCGGCTTCTTTTAGGCAACCGGGAAGCGGTTGACGGCAGGCGCCGGCCCTCTTACGGTCCGCCCCGCGAAGCCAACAGGACAAAAGATACCCATGCCCCCCAATCAGCCCGGCCCGCCCCTGCCCCACGAGCGCGAATATGCCCGCCATTCCAACGCCTGGCCCTTCGCCGAGGCCAGGGCCCTGGAAAAGCGCATCGGCGACACCGTCCCCGGCAAGGGATATGTGCTGTTCGAAACCGGATACGGGCCGTCGGGCCTGCCCCACATCGGCACCTTTGGCGAGGTGGCGCGCACGTCCATGGTGCGCCACGCCTATTCCGTGCTGTCGGATATCCCGACCCGGCTGTTCGCCTTTTCCGACGACATGGACGGGCTCAGGAAGGCGCCCGACAACGTGCCCAACAAGGAGATGCTGGAACAACACCTGGGCATTCCGCTGACCGCCATTCCCGACCCCTTCGGCACCCATGAAAGTTTCGGCGCCCACAACAACGCGCGGCTGCGGTCCTTTCTCGATTCATTCGGCTTTGAGTACGAGTTCCAGAGTTCCACCGAATGTTACAAGAGCGGCCGGTTCGACCAGGCATTGCTGGCCGTGCTGAAGCATTACGACCGGGTGATCAACGTCATCCTGCCGAGCCTGGGGCCGGAACGGCGCGCCACCTATAGCCCCTTCCTGCCGGTATGCGAAAAGACCGGCCGGGTCCTGCAGGTGCCGGTGATTGAACGCGACGTGGACGCGGGCACCATTGTTTACGAAGACGAGGACGGCGCCAAGGTGGAGGTCCCGGTCACCGGCGGCCATTGTAAATTGCAATGGAAGGTCGACTGGGCCATGCGCTGGGCCGCCCTTGGCGTCGATTACGAAATGTCGGGCAAGGACCTGATCGATTCGGTGAAGTTGTCGGGAAAAATCTGCCGGGTGCTGGGAGCTTCGCCACCGGTGGGCTTCACTTATGAGCTGTTCCTGGACGAAAACGGCGAAAAGATTTCCAAGTCCAGGGGCAACGGCCTGGCGGTTGAGGACTGGCTCAAGTACGCGCCGCCGGAAAGCCTGTCCTTGTTCATGTACCAAAAGCCCAAGGCGGCCAAACGGCTTTTCTTCGATATCATCCCCCGTTACGTGGATGATTACCTCGCCCACCTGGAACGCTACCCCGGCCAGGAGGAGAGCAAGCGCCTGGACAATCCGGCCTGGCACATTCACCGGGGATACCCGCCCTACGAGGACGCGCACCTGAGTTACAACGTGCTGTTGAACCTGGCCAGTGTCTGCCATTCGGAAGACAAGGCGGTGCTGTGGCACTACATTTCCCGCTACCGCCCCGACGCGACACCGGAAACGGCGCCCATCCTGGATGCGCTGGCCGGGTATGCCGTCAACTATTACCGGGATTTCATCAAACCGTTGAAGAAATACCGGAAAGCCGATGAGGGGGACAAGAAGGCGCTGGAAGACCTGGCAACGACATTGGAAGCCCTGCCCGCCGGTGCCGACGCGGCAACCATCCAGACGGAAGTATATGAAGTCGGCAAACGCCACGATTACGCCGACCTGAAGGCGTGGTTCCGCGCTCTTTACGAAATTCTGCTGGGACAGGAACAGGGGCCGCGCATGGGTTCCTTCATCGCCCTATATGGCATGGGCGAAACCATCGGCCTGATCCGCCGGGCGGTGGCGGGCGAAGACCTGGGCAGCTAGGCGCCCCTCGTCTAAACGCCCCTCTTCTAAATACCCCTGGGTCCCGTGTCCCGGGCGAAATCGAAATAAAGTTCCCTTGCTTTCTTGAACACCGGACCGGCCTGCAGGTCGCGGTCCTCGATGCGGGTGCAGGGCTTGACCTTGGCATAGTTTCCGGTGGTGAACAGTTCGTCTGCGTCCAGCACTTCCGAAAAATCGATGGACCGTTCGATCACTTCTATGCCGCTGTCCCGCAGCAGGGCGATCACCCTTTGGCGGGTGATGCCGTTGAGGAAGGTACCGTTCGGAATGGGGGTGTGCACCACCCCGCCTTCGACCATGAACAGGTTGGAAACGGAAAACTCGGCGACGTTGCCGTTGGAATCGAGAACGATGGCGAAATCGAATCCCTTCTGATTGGCCTCATGCATGCCGCGGGCGACGTTGGGGTAAAGGCAGGCCGCCTTGGCTTCGGTCGGCGCCATGTTCCTGGCCGGGCGGAGGAAACTGCTGCGGCAGGCGCTGAAGCCGTCGGCTGATGGCAGTGGCGATTCGGATATGACCAGCATGAAGCGGGTGGTGTCCGGATCGGGCATGACAAAGCCGTCATCGGCGAAAAAGGTAGGCCGGATATATAGTTCCGTTCCATGGGGAAATGTTCCGATGCCTTCCCAGACCAGGCCCTCGATTTCTTCCGCCGTGACCCGCGGCGCCAGTCCCATGAACTGGGCCGAGCGAATGGACCGGTCCACGTGCCGGTCCAGGTCGGGAGCGACGCCATCGAAGGCTCTGGCGCCGTCGAACACGGTGGAGCCCAGCCACATGCCATGGGCGCGCGATGAGATCAGCGGCGCATCGCCGTCGTGCCATTCGCCGTCCGAATAGACCACCCCGTGGCCCGACGTATGTTTGCCCATTGAAGTTCCCCTTAAAACCGCGCCCCGGGAAAGGCGCTTCCATGGCGATCATATCCGTGGATCGCGGCCGCGCCAACCACCAGCCGCCAGCCGGAAGGCGCTTCGATCAAAAAACAGTGAGGGGCAGCGTGTAAACCCACTTTGGGCCGGAGATTATTGGCTGGCCCAGACAATTCGCCCGATCCATTCCACTTCGTCGAGGAGGAAGGAGGGATTTTCGTGCTGCGGGTTGAAAGATTGCAGGTCGACTTTGCGGGCGGAGCGACGGAGCAACTGCTTGGCCGTCACTTCTCCCGATTTGGTCCTCACCACCACCCGGTCGCCGCGGCGGACATTGGCGGCGGGGGAAACGATTACCGTGTCGCCATCCCGATAGACCGGTTCCATGCTGTCGCCGCTGATTTCCAGGGCATAAGCGTGGGGGTCGCCGAAATCGGGAAAGGGGATCTCGTCCCAGGCGCCGCCCGTGGGAAAACCCGCATCATCGAAGAAGCCTTCCTTGCCGGCCTGGACAAAACCGATCAGGGGAATGTTCCGGTAAATCCCCATGCCGTCGTTGTCGCCGATGTAGGAAACGAATTCACCCAGGCTGGCGCCGGTGGCGGCCAGAACCTTGGCCACGCTTTCGGTGCTGGGCCAACGCAGCTTTCCTTCGCGGGTGGTTCGTTTGCTCTTGTTGAAAGTGGTCGGGTCCAACCCGGCGCGGCGCGCCAGACCGGAAGCGGAAAGACCGTATTCCCGCGCCAGGCGGTCGATAGCTTGCCAGATATCTTTGTGCCTCAGCATGGGAACATCGTCTTATAAAACGGGCCCCTATGCACTAGGAATATTTAGCTAAGAAATTATTGACATAGGATTTTTAACAATTATTTTATAGAAAGTTCCTGTTATGTTCTTTTTTTCACAAGGATATGAAAATGCGGATATATTCAAAGCGGCAACGGTACACCGCCAAGTCGGCCGCCGACCTGCCGACGCTGCCGTTTATCAGTTCCGAAGAAGCCTGGTTCTGGTTTTCCCGCTGCCAGCGGCTGCGCCTGCAGGGCGCCCGCTTCATGGACGGCGGTTCGGTAAAGCGCCCCTGCGATCCCGACGACCTGGCGCGGGCGGTAATGGAATTGAAACGGCGGCGGCGCATCGGCACGGAACATGTGGGCGTGCTGGCCCGATACGGTTTTCTGGAACGGCCGCCCGATCCCCGCCGGCGCGAAGAAGGGCGCGCCGCCCGGTTGTGGGATGAAGGTCTGGACCGGTTGACCACTGTTCTAAAGGAAAAGGGTATCGTGGAGTGACCCCTGCCCGGAACGCTCAAGGTGAAACCGAAGCCCTGGTGATTTTCGGTGGCCGGGCGGAGCTCAAATGGCTACGGTTCCTGAAACCCGGTTTTCGCCATTGCTTCGTCGCCCTTCGCCGGGACGATACTTGGCTCATCTACAATCCCCTGTCCCACCAGACGGAGATCGATGCCCATCCCTGCACCGGCGAAGACGGCCTGGCCCAATGGTTTTGGAGTCAGGGTTTCACGGTCATTCCCTGGACCATCCACCCGGCGCCCCGCCGGGCCGCCCCCTGGCGCCCCTATACCTGCGTCGAGGCGGTAAAGCGGGTGCTTGGCATTCATTCGAAAAAGGTTTTTACACCTTTTCAATTATATAATTTCCTTATTTTTGATAAATAAATGATTTATATCCTTGACTTTGCCATTTCGTTGACCCATTATCATCGTTATCGACCGCCACAAGTACGTCCAAAGCCCCGCACCTCAGCCCGCCGGCCCCACCAGCCGGCGGGCTTTTTCCTTGTTCACGAAGCCACGGAGGACCCAGCCCATGGGAGGACTGTTCAGCACCCCGAAACCGCCGCCGCCGCCGGCGTTGCCCACCATCAATAGGCCGGACCCGGAAGAGGAGGAACGGAAAAGGCGCCTTGAAGCGTTGATGCGCCGCCGGCGCGGCCGCGCCGGCACCATTCTCACCTCGGCCCGCGGCGCCCTGATCCCCAATGACCTGAGGATCAGGCGCAAATCCCTGCTTGGAGAATGACCATGCCAGAAACGTCGAACCCCGCCGCCGCCCGCATGCTCGATGCCGCTTCGCCAGGCCCGAAGCCCGTGACCCCGATGCCCGCCACCTTGACGCCCCCCGCGTTGACACCAAAGGGCGTGGCCGAAGCATACCGGCGGGCCAAGGAGAGGCGCGCCACCTGGGAGGCCCATTGGCAGGAATGTTACGATTTTGCCCTGCCCCAGCGGGACGGCGCCATTCGCCCCGCCCGCCCGGGCGAAAAGAAAATCGACAAGTTGTTCGACGCCACCGCCACCGATGCCGTGGACCAGTTGGCGGCCAGCCTGCTGGCCGAGCTGACCCCGCCCTGGTCCCGCTGGTTCGGCCTTACCCCCGGCGCCGAAGCGGGGCCTGAAGACCGGGAAGTCCTGGCGCCGGAACTGGAAAAGGCGGCGACGGCACTGCAGGCCCATTTCGAGCTGTCCAATTTCTCCGTCGAGGTGCATCAATGCTACCTGGACCTGATTACCGCCGGCAGCGCATCCCTGTTGTTCGAGGAAGCGGAACCGGGAGAGGCATCGGCGTTCCGCTTCACCGCCATACCCTTGTCGCAAACGGTGTTGGAAGAAGGACCGTCGGGACGGCTGGACACCACCTACCGGCGGAGCCTGATGACCCAGAGTCAGATCGCCGCCCGTTTCCCCAGGGCCCGGTTGCCCGAAACTTTGTTCCGCCAAGAATAATGAGGGCGCGGAGGCCCGCGTTCCGGTCATCGAGGCGGTGGCGCCCGGCCAGGCCGGCTTCGACTACATGGCGGTGGCCGAACGGGAAAGGGATGGCGCCGGCGAACCCCTGGTCTTGGACCAGGGCCGGTTCGCCCAATCGCCGTTCATCAATTTCCGCTGGCTCAAGGCGCCGGGGGAAACCTATGGCCGTTCGCCGGTAATGAAGGCCCTGCCCGACATCAAGACCGCCAACAAGGTGGTGGAGTTGGTGTTGAAAAACGCCTCCATCGCCGTCACCGGCATCTGGCAGGCGGACGACGACGGCGTCCTCAACCCGGCCAATATCAAATTGGCGCCGGGCGCCATCATCCCCAAGGCGGTGGGGTCCGCCGGGCTTACGCCGTTGCAGGCGCCGGGGCGTTTCGATGTATCCCAACTGGTCCTGGACGATCTTCGCGACCGCATCCGCAAGGCGTTGCTGGCCGACAAGCTGGGCCAGCCCAATGCGCCGCGCATGAGCGCGACGGAAGTTTTGGAGCGGTCGGCGGATATGGCCCGGGTGCTGGGCGCCACCTATGGCCGGCTGCAATCGGAACTGCTGACGCCGCTGATCACCCGGGCGCTGGCCATCCTCGGCCGCCGGAGCGAGATCGAGAACATTCGCATCGACGGCCGCGTCATCGACCTGGAATACAAATCGCCCCTGGCCCGCAATCAGGCCCGGCGGGAGGCCCAGGATACGATTTCGTGGCTCAACGCCGTCGGCGCCATGGGCCCGGCGGCCGAAGCCGCCATCGATCAGGCGGCGGCGGTGCGCTGGCTGGGCAAGGCCTTCGGCGTTCCGCCCGAACTGATCCGCCCCGAACCGGTGGCGCCGGCCTCGCCGGACGGTGACGTCCCGGACCTGAGCGACGATGACCTTTCGGCCCTGGAATCCCTGGCCGCCACCATCCCGGAACTCGCCGAACCGGAGCTTGTAGAACCGGAGCTTGTAGAACCGGATCGGGCTGGACGGGAGGGCGCCCAATGACCGGCAACAAATCGAACGAGGCCGCCGGTTGGGCCTGGTTCGACCCGCCGGCCGCCCCACCGGGC